>CALGJN010000098.1:0-23013 GCA_937920185.1 uncultured Cellvibrionales bacterium
CAATCCGACCATATTGCGCGACAACTGAATGGCTTGGTAGAGGTTGCCGTGGGTTTGAAACCAATCCCTAAAACCATACCCATAGGGAAGTTTTTCAAGCAGTTGATAACCGATTTCGCGAGCTTTGAAGGGGTCGTCTAACTGCACTCTAAAGCCACCGATGCCACTTTTAAACCCAGCGATCTCCGCGACTTGCCCCAATTGTCCAATAGCCAGTACCTGATCTAATTCAGTGTGGGTGACAAATACCCCGCTCACGGTCAACCGTTGCACCCGCGTCTTGCCCGACTGAGTTCCCGGAAATACCAATCGCACCGACTGACCGAGCGATACCTTCAGGCGTTCCAGCAGTGTCTTCGACAGCAGTACCTCACCCGATTTCGGCAATCCCAGCGACTGCTCTGCGAGCATCGAGGCAAATCCGGCCGGCACCTGACCGTTTGAAAAACCCAACAACCGCAGCGGCTGGGTCTTGCCACGCGCATAGATCAAGCCTTGTAACTCGGCATAGGGGGTTATTTCCTGTACCACCTCTAAATCCTCGAGATCGGTAAAGCCACTGCGCCAATCTGAGTCGATTCGGCTGTTGATCAACACCACATGGGGAACCAGATTCAAAATCCGCTCGCGCAATTCGCGCTCAAAGCCATTCATCACCGATACCACCACGATCAGCAGGGCCACACCAAGCACCATTCCAGTCACCGCCAGCGCCGAGATAAACGACACCAGATGATTAGGTTGGGCCCGCGACAGGGTATAGCGCAGGCCGATATACACCGCGGTTGGCTTAAACACCCGCCGCCTCGCTAGTGCCATCGAGTTCGACTACCCGATCCATCTGCGCGGCAATCGAGGCGTCGTGGGTCACCACGACAAACGAAATTTGTAGACGGCGATTGAGGTCGAGTAACAATTCGAGAATCGTGCGCGCGGTAGCGCCATCGAGATTACCGGTCGGCTCATCCATCAACACCACCGAGGGTTCGGTCACTAGTGCTCGAGCAATCGCTACCCGCTGGCGCTCGCCCCCAGATAATTCTGCGGGCCGATGCTCAAGGCGATGTTCGAGGCCTACCTGCTGCAGTAAGTGTCGCGCTCGCCGAGTGGCCTCGTCGACCGAATATTCACCAATAAGCGCCGGTAGCGCAACATTTTCCAGCGCCGAAAATTCGCCAAGTAGATGATGAAATTGGTACACAAAGCCGACGTGCTGATTGCGCCAACGCGCCCTCGCCGTGCGATCTAATTCGCTCCAGTCGGCTCCGCAAACGCTAACAGTGCCCGCGCTTGGCTCATCCAAGCCCCCGCACAGGTTTAACAGCGTCGTTTTACCCGACCCAGAAGCACCCACTACCGCCACGCGCTCGCCGGCGGCCACCTGAAAGTTAAAGTCGACCAAGACATCGATATCGGTGTCGGCCTGACGGTAGCGGCGACACACATTCGTGGTCTGTAAAACAATTTTAGATGTCATAGCGCAACGCCTCCGCGGGCTGGATTTGGGCCGCACGCCACGCCGGATACAGCGAGGCAATAAAACACAGCGCTAACGATGTTAACGCCACCGACAACACATCAGCGAGGAGTACTTTTGATGGCAATACGCTGATGAGGTAAACCGATGGGTCAAACAGATGAACGCCTAGTAGGCCTTCGATCAGCGACAACAAATTACCGATATTCGCCGCCAACAGACAACCCAACAGCGTACCTATGGTGACGCCCACACAGCCGACAGCAACGCCCTGCACCATAAATATCTTCATCACCGTGGCCGAACTCGCTCCGAGGGTTCTTATTACTGCGATGTCCGCGCGCTTATTCGACACCATCAGGACGAGACTGGCGACAATATTAAACGCTGCAACGGCGATGATCACCGACAGTAATAACCGTACGATTTGCTTTTCCATTCGCATAGCGTCAAACAAACTGGCCATACTCTGTTGCCACGAGTGCCAATCGGTGGTCAACGGCAGTAGATCGACAAAATCGCCCATCTGCGTGGCGACCGTGTAGGGATCGCGCAATTGAATTTGTATGCCTTGATAGCGATCGCCTAAACGCAGGAGCTTTTGCACGTCGCCGCGATGCATCAATACCGTCGATCCATCGACCTGAGCCCCGACCTGAAAAATACCGATTACCCGAGACGACTTAATTCGAGGAAACATACCGAGGGGCGTCACGCTCAGTTGCGGCAGCGTCAATTGTAACTTGTCGCCCATCGACAGGCCGAGCTTGCGCGCAATCTGACTGCCAACCACAACACCGTAGTCGCCGCGCCTCAAGCTAGTCAAGTCACCGGCGAGCATATCTTGACGCAGATCGGCATGCATGGTGTCCGCCGGATCTATACCGCGCAACATCGCGCCAAGCTTTTGGTCGGCGCGAGACAGCATAATGTAGGACTGCGCCAGTGGAATCATCGCCTCGACCCCAGCGTGAGCGCCAATGACTTTCTCTAAACGAAGATAATCAGCGCTAGCCAAGCTTTCTTCGGGGAGGGCCACAAGGTGCGGCATAATTCGCAATAGGCGACTTTTTATCTCCCGATCAAAACCGTTCATTACCGACAGCACGGTAATCAGCGCCATCACGCCAATCGCCATAGCGCCCATCGACAGCGCCGACACAAAGGACAAGTAGCCCTCGCCGCGAACACTGCGGGTGTAACGCAAGCCAACGTAAAGTGGTAGATTTTTTAACATTCAGAGATTAAACCCGAAAGCCGAATGCGGCACAAGCAACCCTCGGGACTGACCGGTATTCGCACGAAGTCTCGTCTAACAGCGATGGCCGCACTCGTGCGACAGTCAATGGACTCTGCTGTCCAGCCGACCGGCCGAATAGCTTAAATTGTCGATCGCGGTGCCGTCGTCGGACAGCTCATCGCACCGACTAGGGTCGCCACCACATAGCTCACATTGATAATCCTCTTCGCCGAGCGCTGCACCGACACCACCACAGGAGCCGCTAATCGGCTTGCCGGCAACGATAACGCCGATCGCCATGCCGGTCATCAACAGACCAAAAATGAGCACGCTTAGAAAAATCTCTACCACGTTTTAAACCCTCGTTAATTGAGCCTAGGCGTTGCGCCGTTTTGATTTTCCGGCCGCGCCAAATACGCATCAAACGCGCGACTGCTGCGAACGCTAAAACCCTCGCCGTCCCTGACCAGCATATAGACTGCAATACCCAACCGGTCGGCGGTCTCTATCGCCTGCTCATCACCCATCACCATAAACGCCGTCGACCAAGCATCAGCTTCGGCGCAGCGCTGCATAATAACAGTTACCGACGCCAGCGGGTGATCTATTGGGTAGCCGCTGCGTGGATCGATGGTGTGAGAATAGCGCTGGCCGTCGCGCTCAAAATAATTACGATAATCACCCGACGTCGCTAGGGCATTGGCCTTTAAGTGAATCACTTGCTCGACCCCACCGAGTAACGTCGGCGTCTCAATTGCAACTCGCCAGGGTTGTCCTTCGGGATTGCTGCCGCTAACCCGCACCTCGCCACCCAACTCCACCAGGTAATCCGGCAACGCCAACATTTCTAGGTAGTCGGCGATCAAGTCGACGGCATAACCCTTGGCTACCGCGGATAGATCTAGCGCCACCGGAGTAATCTTCTCCAGATACATCTGGTCATCGTCATGGTGCAGTTGCAACCGTTCAAAACCGGTTTCCGCCAATGCCTCGGCAATCGCTTTATGCGTCGGAATCTGATCATCAGTGGGCTGCGGGCCAAAGCCCCAAAGATTAACCAATGGGCCGACCGTCGGATCAAGCGCTCCATCGCTAGCGCGCCACACCTTGGAGCTGATCGCCACAACCTCGGCAAATTCTGCCGATATTGGTTGTCGATCATCGATCTGTGCACGGTTAAATCGACTTAACTCAGACTCCGCCTTGTAGGTCGACATGGCGTTGTCAACGCGGTCGATGATCGCTGCGAGGCGTATATCGAGATCCGCCGGAGCCGGTTGGTCAGCCACCACGGTGATATGGTAGGTTGTACCGAGTTTGGCCCCCGAAATTTTGACAATCTCTGGCCCGCGCTGACAGGCACCCAACAGCAACGCAAGCAAGGTCAGTACAAAAAAAAACGAGGCTCGTTTGAACCCCGTTTGAAATCTCATCACCACCGGCTTATCCGCCGAAATCATCGAGGAAGATATTTTCATTCTCAACCCCAAGATCGCGCAGAAGCTTGACCACCGCAGCATTCATCATTGGCGGACCACACATATAGTACTCGCAGTCCTCCGGGGCTTCATGATCTTTCAAATACTGTTCGAACAACACATTATGAATGAAACCCGTCAACCCATCCCATTGGTCCTCGGGCTGGGGATCCGACAGCGCCAGATGCCATTCAAAATTGTTATTGTCAGCAGCCAACTTATCGTACTCATCGTCGTAAAAGCATTCGCGAAGCGATCTAGCTCCATACCAAAAGCTAATTTTCCGCTCGGAATTAAGACGCTTTAACTGGTCGAAGATGTGCGAGCGCATCGGAGCCATACCAGCGCCTCCGCCAACAAAAATCATTTCATTGTCTGTGTCGCAGGCAAAAAACTCGCCAAACGGTCCGTACACAGTGATCTTATCGCCGGCTTTTAAACTAAACACATAAGACGACATCTGGCCTGGCACGATCCCAGTGGAGCCTGGCGGTGGCGTGGCAATCCGTATATTGAACTTAACGATGCCCTCCTCGCCCGGATAGTTCGCCATCGAGTATGCGCGTATCACCGTCTCGTCGACCACCGATTCCTGATTAAAAAAGCCAAATCGTTCCCAATCACCGCGATATTCATCATCAATATGGAAGTCGGCATATTTAACATGGTGCGGCGGGCATTCAAGTTGCACGTAACCACCGGCGCGGAAAGCCACCTTCTCTCCCTCGGGCAAACGCAGCGTCAACTCCTTGATAAACGTCGCTACATTGGGGTTGGACTCGACCACACATTCCCAGCGTTTAACTCCAAATACCTCTTCTGGGACCTGTACCTTCATGTCTTGCTTGACCGGCGTTTGACACGACAAACGCCATCCTTCTTCGGCCTGTCGGCGATTAAAATGGCTCTCTTCAGTCGGCAGCATCGATCCACCACCGTCCGAAATAATGCACTTACACTGGGCGCAACTGCCACCACCTCCGCACGCCGAGGGCAGGAAAAGCCCCGCATTCGACAGGGTTTGCAGCAGCTTATCGCCGGCTGCCACGGTAATGGTTTTCTCACCGTTAATTTCAATATTGACATTGCCGGAGGACACCAACTGGCTCCGAGCGATCAAGATGAACGCCACCAACGCAAGGATAATGCTGGTAAACATGGAAACGCCGAGAATAATTTCAATATTCATCGCTAACAATCTCTCTCAAAGGTTACAGATCTATGCCGCCAAACGACATGAAACCCAGTGATATTAAACCCACGGTGATAAATACGATACCCAAGCCCTGCAATCCCTCGGGAATATCGCTGTATTTCAACTTCTCGCGGATACCCGCCAGCACTGCAATCGCCAGCGCCCAAGAGGTGCCCGAGCCAAAACCGTAAACCACGCTCTCGGTGAAGTTGTAGCCGCGCTCGGCCATCAACAACGATCCGCCCAAGATGGCGCAGTTGACGGTGATCAGAGGTAAAAACACACCGAGGGCGTTGTAGAGCGCCGGGACATATTTGTCCAACACCATCTCGAGAATCTGCACCATGGCCGCAATAACACCGATAAAACACAAGTAGACCAAAAAGCTGAGGTCGACGTTCGGCAATCCAACCCAAGCCAGCGCACCGTCCGACAGCAGATAGGTCAGTAACAAGTTATTAACAGGTACGGTCACCGTCTGCACGACGATCACCGCAAAACCCAAACCGATCGCCGCGTTGATCTTTTTCGACAGCGCAATAAAGGTACACATACCAAGAAACATGCTCAAGGCAATGTTATCGATAAAGATCGAGCGCACCAATAAGCTGAGATAATGTTCCATCAGACGGCTCCGCTAGGGCGACTGTTCGCGGTAATCACGAAATCGGGCTTTTCTACTTGGCTCTTTTTCCAGGCCCGAATCACCCAAATCATAATACCGATCAGGAAAAATGCGCTCGGCGGCATCAACATCATACCGTTGGCCACGTACCAACCGCCTTCAGTGCTTACCGGCAACACCTGATAACCCCAGAGCTTACCAGCCCCCAACAATTCGCGAATAAAAGCGACCACCATCAAAATCAAACTGTAGCCGAGGCCATTACCGACGCCATCGATAAAGCTCGGCAACGGCGGGTTCTTCATCGCAAAGGCTTCAGCGCGTCCCATTACGATGCAATTGGTAATGATAAGGCCGACAAACACCGACAATTGCTTGCTGATGTCGTAGGCCACCGCCTTTAGCACCTGATCAACCAAAATCACCAGCGACGCAATGATCGTCATCTGCACAATAATGCGGATGCTGCCGGGAATATGATTGCGAATCAAAGACACAAAGAAGTTGGAAAAAGCCGTCACCACGGTCAGCGCCAAACACATCACAAAAGCCACTTTCATGCTCGAAGTAACCGCCAGTGCTGAGCAGATCCCAAGTATCTGCAGGGCGATAGGGTTATTCGAAACCAGCGGTTCTAATAATGTTTCTTTGGTTGTCGCCATGCTCAAACCTCGCTCGATTTTAGATGTTGTATCAGCGGCTCAAACCCTTCGGTTCCAAGCCAGTACTTGACCAAGTTATCGATTCCGCGGGTCGTCAGCGTGGCCCCCGCAAGCCCATCGATTTGATATTCGGCACCACTTCGAGCCGGATCGACCTTGCCCTTGATCACGCTAATCACCCGCTGCCCCGACTGGTAGGCCTGTTTGCCAACCCAACTCGCTTTCCAACTCGGATTGTCGACTTCACCGCCCAGGCCAGGGGTCTCGGCGTGCTCATAAAAACCGATGCCGGCGACCGTCTGCAGATCCGCCTCGAGCGCCAAAAACCCATACAGCGTTGACCACAGGCCATAGCCTTTGATTGGGAGTATCACCTTCTCGAGGCCCGACGAGCCCTCGACCAAATAGACCGTGGCGTATTTTGCGCGCCGCTTGATCTTTGCCGGGTCTTGCTTTGGCGACAGCGCCTTCGACATCGCCGGATCCTTAGACGCCTTGCGTTGATCGTAGGTAGCAGCATCCACCGCGTCGCTAAAACGGCCGGTGTCCATGTCGACAATTCGCACCGAAATTTGTTCGAACTGGGTCTCCACATCCACGCCTTGCTGGAGCAATCCGGCAGACGCCAATATATTGGTCTTCAGATCGAGCGCCTTGTTGGCCTGCTGCGTCGGACGCAAAACAACGGCCGCAGCCGACACTACAACCGCGCAGACCACGCACAAAGTCAGGGCGACGGTGAGGGTTTTTGCAATTGATTCATTGGCCACGGGCAAGTCTCCTATCTACATTCGACTGCACCACAAAGTGGTCGATCAACGGAGCAAATAAATTGGCAAACAAAATGGCCAGCATGATGCCCTCTGGGAAGGCTGGATTAACCACGCGGATTAAAATCACCATGATCCCTATCAGCGCTCCATAATAAAATTTTCCAGTGTTGGTCATCGACGCGGAGACCGGGTCGGTGGCCATAAACACCGTACCAAAGGCAAAACCGCCAATCACCCAATGCCAGTAAAACGGCAGCGCGAACATGGGATTGCTCGACTCGATACTGTTAAACAATAATGACAATAACCCCGAACCCAGCAGCACCCCCGCCATAATGCGCCAAGACGCAATGCGCATGGTCAACAACAGCGCAGCGCCGAATAGAATCGCTAGCGTCGAGGTTTCGCCGATCGAGCCCTGTATGGTGCCGAAAAAGGCATCCGACCAAGCGATAGACTCAGTCAAACCCGCCATACCTTCAGAGGCGGCAACCGACAACATGGTCGCGCCCGTGTAGCCATCGACAGCCGTCCAAACCGCATCGCCACTCATGTAGGCCGGGTAGGCAAAATACAAAAACGCGCGGCCGGTCAGCGCTGGGTTGAGAAAATTTTTGCCGGTGCCACCGAATACTTCTTTGCCAATAACGATACCGAAACTAATCCCCAGTGCCACCATCCACAGCGGTAAATCGGGCGGGCAGCAAAGTGCAAACAAGATCGACGAGACAAAAAATCCTTCGTTCACTTCGTGCTTGCGAACGCTGGCAAACAACACTTCCCAGAAGCCACCAACGATGAACGTAGTCATGTAAATCGGCAGAAAATAGGCTGCACCGTGAATCATGTTGTCCCAGACACTTTCCGCGTTGTAGCCGGCTAACAGGGCGATAAATGCGCCGCGCCAGCCTTCCTGCGATGCCATGCCGAGGTCCGCCATAATGCTGTTGGCCTGGTAGCCGACGTTCCACATACCAAAAAGCATGGTCGGAAAAGTCGCGATCCAGACGGTGATCATTACCCGCTTGAGGTCGATGCCATCGCGCACGTGAGCGCCATTTTTTGTGACGTCGGCGGGCTTGTAAAGCGCCGTATCGATGGCCTCGTAGAGCGCGTAAAAATGCTCCCATTTGCCGCCGCGGTGGAAGTGCGGTTCGTACTTGTCGAGCGTCTTTCTGAGCACCGTCTAGCCCTCTATTTCAATTCTGGTAAGGTTGTCTCGCAGGATTGGAGCATATTCATACTTACCTACGCAGACGTAGGTGTATAAGCCCACATCCTCTTCATCCAATTCCAAACAGCCGAGCTTCTGGGCCATTTCGGTATCGCCAACGATCAGCGATCGAAGCAATTGAGTGGGTAATATGTCGAGTGGCGTGACTGCTTCATAAGCGCCCACCGGCACCATGGCACGCTCGCTGCCGTTGGTACTCGAGGTCATCGCCTGCAATTTTTTCGACATCGCCGAGACAAAAATGGGCAGTGCCGAATGACTCTCAGCACCGGCACGCAGGTAGTGCAAGAAGTGCCGCTCGCGGCCCTCGCGGATCACCGATACTTGATTGTGATAGCGGCCGAGAAAAGCGCACTCGCCCGAGGCCTTGCGGCCCGACAGTACCGAACCCGAGATCAACCGGTTCTCATCGTTCTGCAATTCGCCAATCACCATCTGGTTGAGGTTGGCACCTAAGTGCACCGCCAAAAGACGCGGATTGATAACTTGCGGACCCGCCAATGCCACCACCCTACGCGTATCAATGCGGCCGGTAGTAAACAGCGCACCGAAGGCAATGACGTCCTGATAACCGATAGTCCAAACGGTTTTCTCGGCACTCACCGGATCGACAAAATGAATGTGTGTGCCGGCGAGGCCGGCAGGATGCGGCCCACCAAAAGAAATTTCTTCAACGCCCGTCAAGTTACCGCCGGGGATACCCGAGTTTGGCGCAGTGCACAAATTGACCGCGCCGTCGGTCAGTCGCGCCAGCACTTTTAATCCAATGCAAAAATCCTCTTGGCGCTGATGGATAATCGCCCGCGGATCCGCCGCTAAAGGATTACTATCCATGGCGGTGACAAAAATCGATGCCGGCTGTGACTCCGGCGCCGGCACCTTCGAATACGGACGGGTGCGCAGTGCGACCCACTGCCCCGAGTCGAGCAGATTTTTGACCACTTGATCACGCGGCAGTTGCGCCAAATCGGCGGCGCTAAAATGGCTAAACGTCTCCTCATCATCGCCCTCAACATCGATGACAAGCGACTGAAAAACGCGCCGCTCTCCGCGATTTACCGCCAGCACAACGCCCGATGCTGGTGATGTAAATCTGACCTGGGGATTTTTTTTATCGGTGAATAAAAGCTGGCCGAGCTTGACCCGATCGCCCTCCCGCACCGCCATGGTAGGCTTCATCCCCTGATAATCGGAACCGATCAAGGCGACCTGACTGATCGCCGGACCTTGTTCTATAACTTGAGCGGGCACACCCGCAATGGGCAAGTCCAATCCGCGACGGATTTTGATCATTCAAATACCTTTTTAGCGTTGGTAGTCATCATCGTGCTATACCCGTGACCAACGCCCTTTGGATCGCTATCACTGGGTCGTGGTTCGTTGACCACAGATGGGCTGAATTAGCTGAGCGCTATAGCCATAACCCGAAAGGCGCACATTGTAATGGTCTGCAAGCTAGGTTACCAGTCGACAAGGGGCCAAAATAGAGCTAATTGGTCTATTTGCGTCGGATGTTTAAGTCGGCCCGTCGAAGCTCACCCATCGACACGCCAATCCAAGCTATCTGCGCTTGCAGTCAAGTATTTTATATACTTTTCGGGAAGGTCTTCCAAGTCACTCCAGCCATCGCTTCGAGACAGCGCACGACCTGACAACTATAGCCAAATTCGTTGTCGTACCAGCAATACAGCACACAGCTTTTACCGTCCACAATGGTCGCTTGCGAATCAAACACACAGGCCTCGCGCGAGCCGACAAAATCAGTCGACACGGCCTCACTGGAAAGCGTAAAACCAATCTGCTGTTGCATATCGGAATACAGCGCAGTACGACGCATGTACTCATTTAATTCCTCGACGTTAGTCTCTTTGTCAAGTTGCAGGTTGAGCAACGCCATCGACACGTTGGGCGTCGGCACGCGGATCGCATTGCCGGTGAGCTTGCCCTTCAATTCAGGTATCACTTTGGCCACCGCCTTGGCAGCGCCGGTAGACGTCAACACCATGTTCAGCGCCGCACTGCGACCGCGGCGGTCGCCCTTGTGATAATTATCAATCAGGTTCTGATCGTTGGTGTAGGCATGTACCGTCTCGACATGTCCCCGAGTGATACCGTATTCATCGAGCAGCGACTTGAGGATCGGCACAATCGCATTAGTCGTGCAGGATGCCGCTGAAACAATATCTCGCTGCGGGGTAATTTGTTGGTGGTTAACGCCATATACTACATTCGGAATATCGTCGCCGGCGGGCGCGGTCAGTATGACTTTCGACGCGCCCGGTCGCAGGTGCCCGGCAAGCCCTTCACGATCTCGCCAAACGCCGGTATTATCGACGATGATGGCATTGTCGATACCATATTCCCGGTAGTCGATCTCGCTGGGTGCACTGGCATAGATAATTTTGATGGGGTTGCCGTTAACAACCAAGGTATTGCTGTCCTCGAGCACCCGAATAGTGCCCTTAAACGAGCCGTGCACCGAGTCTCGGCGCAGCAGTGCGGCGCGTTTCTCTAGGTCGTTACTTTGTTTGCTCGGCCGAATAACGATCGCCCGCAACCGCAACACATCACCTCCGCCCGCCTTGTCGACCAAGAGTCTCGCCACCAGCCGTCCGATCCGTCCAAAGCCGTATAGAACAACGTCTTGCGGCTCGGGTAACGGCTTCATTTGCGAGCCGATGATATCCGCCAGTTGCGCACCTAAAAAGCTCTCCAAGGATTGATCTCCAGCCACTTTTTGATAGCGTACAGCCAATTTACCAACGTCTAGGTGGGCCGGCCCAAGCTGCAAATTAGCAATCGCCTCAAGCATCGGAAACGACTCAAATTCGGACAACTCGTTGTGCTCGATATGGCGCACATAGCGGTGCGCCTTCATCAGGTCGGTCACCGATTTGTTGACCATGCTGTTACCGTACATGTAGGTCGATACATTACTCTCCCGGTAGAGCTTGCCAATCAGTGGAATCATGCCCTCGGCCAGCGCTTCGCGCTGTTTCCAATCCTTGAAAAAATCGTCTGGTAACGGTCGTTTTTCGTCCATCAAAGCTTAATCCCTCAGTGTTGTCGGTAATCCGTGCGCGGTATTATCGCGAAGTGTTGCTATGCAGGCAACTAAACAGTTCTCGAGCGCGTCAAATAGTTGCCGACTGCCCACTCACCCAAACACCCAGCCCAACTCTCTCAACCTCTGACACCTTATCTGTAAAGCACTTAATGAGGATCGCTGGTGTCAAATGCCCCGCAACCGCCGAAAGAAAAGTGACTGCACCTAAGGTAAAGCCAGGTAGTTGTAGACTCAGCATTAATGCAAATCACCCAGGTCGCAGTGACGACATCCAATAAAGCGACGGTATCCAATTAAAAGATGGTATCCAATCAATACCCAGCACGCGCTTAAGAACACCACCGGCGCGACGCTTATTAACGCAAGCAAACGCCACCGGTGGCTGGCGCAGACAGCTCTGCCGACGATCGCCACCAGTAGCTGATGCGCGCTATGCTTGACCGCGACCGGTTGATTGTTAACACCGAGAAAATTTCAAATCCGCAGACCTTCGCTTGACGTACACACCGGCTGAGGCTTTTGTCTATCGACTAGATCTCCGGTCAGGGCGGCGTCCAAAAGCTCAGTGGTGGGCTCCGAGCGACCTACAAGCCGCGCACAAACATCTTCATATAGACCGTTCAGCGGCTTGCGATTGTGGCCCGTAGAGACGTAAAATGTGCGGCCTGCGGAGCTCTCGAAATCCGTCAACTGAAACACGGCGCAGCGAGCCAACCGATCATGACATTTTTTCAGCTACCCACGGCACTCGCCGCCGGCGACAAAAACCATTGGGCCGAATTGCATGGCGCCGGGAGGACGCTCGCCATCGCCGAGCATGCCATGCATTACGATGGCCTGACTATGGTGGTGACACCTTCCGCGCGCGAGTCGGCGGCGCAGGCGCGGGCACTGACCTTTTTTAACGCTGACCTGCCAATCTACAGTTTCCCCGACTGGGAAACGCTACCCTACGACATTTTTTCACCCCATCAGGATATTGTGTCGGCACGCCTGCAAACATTAGCCAGCCTGCCGCAGTCTGGGCGCGGTGTCTTGCTGGTGCCGTTACAGACCTTGATGCACCGCTTGGCGCCTATAGATTTCGTCGCCTCGCGAACCTTTAATTATGCGATCGGCGAACAGATCGATCGCGAGACTCTGCGCCAGCAACTCAGTCACGCTGGCTATCACAAGGTTGATACGGTGTTTGGCCACGGCGAATACGCGTTTCGAGGATCGATCATCGACATCTATCCGATGGGCTGTGCGACGCCGTTCAGAATTGATCTGTTGGACGATGAAATAGAGTCATTGCGACTGTTCGATGCCGAGTCTCAGCGAACCACCGAAACGGTCGGCGAATTGAAGCTGTTACCGGCGCGAGAATTTGCCCTCGACAAAGATGCCATCAATCTTTTCTTGAACAACTGGCACGAAAAATTCCCCAACAGCCCAACCCATAGTCCAATCTATCGGGACATAGCCAGCGGCATGGCTCCCCAGGGTATCGAGTATTTTTTGAGCTTGTTTTTCCAACAGACCGCAACGCTGTTCGATTATTTACCCGCCGCGGTTAGGCTTTTGAGTTTCAGCGGCATCGAGGAATCTGCGGAGCACTTTTGGCAAGACGTGGTAGCGCGGTATAGCGAATATGGGGTTGATCCGGAGCGCCCAATCCTGCCGCCCGCTGACGTTTTTTTGCCGATTGAAACGCTCTTTCAACAGATACGAAAACTTCCCAGAATTGTTCTACACGAAACTGCTAAGCGCGATTCACCGGCAACCCAAAACCACCGCATACTGAATGTTCCCGATATTGGTGTCGATCCACACGCCGCAGCGCCGGCGCTGAAATTACAGGCGTTTATGACCGCTGATGGCGACGAATCTCCCTGTCGCGTGCTGTTTTGCGCGGAATCGGCCGGACGTCGCGAGGTTCTCGCTGAGTTGCTCGGTGATATCGATGTGCGACCTGAACACTGCGCCGACTGGCAGACCTTTATTAAGTCAGAGATGCAATGTGGCATCACCACCTTTGCCATCGACCAGGGTCTGTACTCCCCGGATCAAGGTATCTGCCTGATCACCGAGGGCGAACTGTTTGGACAGCAGGTGATGCAGCGACGACGGCGATCCAAGGCGTCGCAAACGCCCGACTATGTGTTCAAGAGTTTAGCTGAACTCAAACCGGGCGCTGCTGTAGTCCACATCGAACACGGCGTCGGTCGTTACATCGGCCTTGAAACTCTGATCGTGGATAAGAGTACCCAAGAATTTTTGCTACTGTCGTACGCCGACGAAGCCAAACTCTATGTACCGGTGGCGTCGCTCCACCTTATTAGCCGTTTCGGTGCCGGCGATCAGGCGCTTGCACCGCTTAACCGACTGGGCAGCGACAAGTGGGACAAGGCCAAAGAAAAGGCCGCAAAACAGGTGCGCGATACCGCGGTAGAACTGCTCGATATTTACTCGCGCCGCGCTGCACAGGTTGGCTTTGCCTGCACCGATCATGCCGAAGACTACGCCCAATTCTGTCGCGAATTCCCCTTTGAAGAGACCCCGGATCAACGCGAGGCGATCGATGCCGTGCGGCGCGATTTACTCAGCGCACAACCGATGGATAGACTGGTCTGCGGCGATGTCGGTTTCGGCAAGACCGAAGTCGCAATGCGCGCCGCTTTTACCGCCGTCAGCAGCGGCAAACAAGTAGCGATTTTAGTGCCGACCACACTCCTGGCGCAGCAGCACCTGGAGAATTTTCGCGATCGCTTTGCCAACTGGCCAATTTCTATCGAAGCGCTATCGCGGTTTAAGACCCAGCGCGAGCAACAGGCGATTATTGCCACCGTCGAATCGGGCAATACCGACATTTTAATCAGCACCCACAAACTGCTGCACACCGAGATCAATTTTGCCCGTCTCGGCATGATGATCATCGACGAAGAACACCGTTTTGGCGTCCGCCAAAAAGAAAAAATCAAATCGTTACGCAGTCAAGTCGACATCTTAACGCTGACCGCTACGCCGATTCCACGCACGCTAAATATGTCGATGCACAGTATTCGCGACCTGTCGATCATCGCCACACCACCTGCCAAGCGGCTGTCGGTAAAAACCTTTGTGCGCACCGAGGAGCCGAGAATCACTCGGGAGGCAATACTTCGCGAGGTTCAACGCGGCGGCCAAGTCTATTTTCTCCACAACGACGTCAAGAGCATTCAACGGGTCGCGGACGAACTCGGCGATTTAGTGCCCGAAGCGCGAATCGATATAGCCCATGGCCAAATGCGCGAACGTCAACTCGAGCGTGTGATGTCAGAGTTTTATCACCAACATTTTAACGTTTTGGTGTGTACCACGATCATCGAGACCGGTATCGATGTACCCAGCGCCAATACAATTTTGATCGCCCGGGCGGACAAATTTGGATTGGCGCAACTCCACCAGTTGCGTGGTCGAGTCGGCAGGTCGCACCACCAGGCCTACGCCTATTTGATGACCCCAGCAGACAAAACCCTGAGCGGCGACGCGGTAAAACGCCTGCAGGCGATATCCGCTGCCGACTACTTGGGGTCGGGCTTTACCTTGGCGACCAATGATCTAGAAATCCGCGGTGCCGGTGAACTGCTCGGTGAAGAACAGAGCGGCCACATTCAGGCGATCGGTTTTACGCTCTACATGGAAATGCTCGAAAATGCGGTGACCGCGATTCGCCAGGGTAAACAACCGTCGATGCGCGCAGCACTAGGACAGGGAGTCGATGTCAACCTGCATCTGCCGGCGCTGATTCCAGCCGACTATTTGCCCGATGTAAATATGCGTTTAACGCTCTACAAACGTCTCGCCAACTGTAAGACCGAGACCGACCTCTACGACCTGCAGGTGGAGATGATCGATCGCTTCGGGCTCCTTTCAGAGCCCATTAAAGCCCTGTTCAAACTTGCCGAACTGCGCCAAGCTGGGGAGCAACTGGGCATTAAAAAAATTGAGGCCGGCCCCACAGGGGGTAGACTGTGCTTCGACATTGAAACACCGGTAGAACCCATTACCATCATTAAAATGATACAGGCCGCACCGCGCACTTATCGGCTAAAAAACAACGACCAGCTAAGTTTTACGCTGGATATGGAGAGCCACGAACAACGCTTCTCAGAAGTCGCTGGCATACTCAAACACCTGATGACAGAATCTGCCTCGGCGTGAGATGATATCGGCATGTAAACACTGTACAAAATTAAAAATGGATGTTGAATTATGAATGGGGAGTGCCTAATACGGATATTGCGCTGCGGCTTAATACTGGTTGTGAGCCAATGGTTTGCGAGCGCGACGTACGCCAATCAAACATCGGGGTCGCCATGGCAGCCGGCTAACTGGTATCAAGCAGAAGTCGTCATCTTCACTCAGGGCAGCGCTGTACCCGACGAAGCAGCATCGCTGCAATACCAACTCAAATACCCACAACGATGGCTGAGACTGCTCGACAGCGATACGGTAATAGACATTCGCCAACTGGCCGACGCCTTCGAGGACGGTATTGATCCCGACGCCGCCGGCGCCCTAAAACGCCTAAGCATTCAGAGCAATCTGCCACGAACAACCGCTGCATCCGATGCCAGTGCAGCCTTAATACCCGGCGCGCCGGTCCCGTCTGCGGTAATCGCTGGGCCGCTGATCGCAGCAAAACCTATATTTGAACTGCCCTACCGACGGCTAAAAGCGCCAGATCGCGACCTCAACGATACCGCACGCGCCTTGGTTCGGCGTGCGCCTTACGAGGTCATTTACCACCGCGCATGGCGCTTTCCTGCGCAACAGGATAGTGACGACCCCTGGTTGATCGTCGAGGGCGGCCCAGCGTTTAAAGATCGCTTTCAGCTTGAGGGTAGCTTACGTTTCTACAAATCGCGCTTTTTACACTTCGAAAGCAATCTCTGGCTAACCCACTTTAGTGACGATATCGAGGCAACACAGCAGATTACATTGCCGGTATTGAAACGCCACCCGCGGTCAAAAAACAGCCTGATAGTCGATCAGACCACCGGTCTTGCAGGGCTCGAAAAAGCACCGGTAACTACACAGGACCCGAACGTCGAGTCAGCCATACAATCGCCCGATAACGGTGGAAATCGTGCCGAGGCTCAAGCCGATACTGACGTCTATGGTAAAGGTGAAGGCCAAGACCTGCCGCAAATGTCCTCTGCATTGACCTCTCCATTGACCTCTACATTGACCTCTGCACCCGCCATGGGCATCGGCGAGCTATCGTTTGGCCCAAGGCAGCCTGGTGCCCAGCTGGAACCGGCGATCGAATCACTGGCGCCGCCGAATGTCTATCCCGCAAAAAACCTCTGGACCTTCAACCAGTCGAGGCGCCTGCAGGAGGCCGAGGTGTACTATTTAGATCACCCGCAAATAGGCATTATATTGACCATCAAGGCATACCAACCGCAATTGCTCAATCCTCAAGACAATCCACAAGACCATCCACAAGACCATCAACAAGACCATCAACAAGACAAAGCCCCTGTAACCGAATAGCGTCGCCATAAGACGGGATGCTCGTCAAGATACGCGCTGTTCACCAACCCATGGGTCGCTGACGGAATCGGCTAATTAGCAGCAGAGCGAGGGTGAGAGACCCAGATGAGATCGTCGGAGGCAAAGCCCAACTCGGCGGACCTAGCGACAAATCGATCTTTCAGCGATTGCGGTGGATTGGGCGTCCGCGCAAGCAACCACAGGTAATCGCGGTTGTTGCCGGCAACGAAGGCATAGTCGTACTCAGGCCCTAACTCAAACACCACATAGGCGCCGTAAAAGGGCCCAAAAAACGACACCTTGAGGTGGCCCCGAGTCGCTGAGTCAACGAAATAGGCCCTGCCCTCGGCCTCGCTACGCTCACCCGTTGCGACCGAGATACCGCTGTTAGCTACGCGAATACCATCGTCATCGCGCAAGCTATAGTTGGCTTGAACACCCTCGAGGCCGCGCTCAAAAGAGTGGTCGAGGCGAGCTATTTCGTACCAGTTACCCAAGTAGCGCTGAACGTCGAAATCGTCCACCGCAGCGATGCCCTCGGGCGCATCTGAACAACCGCCAAGCAGCGTACAAACCACTAAGAAAGCCCCCAGCCACGTCGATGCCAGCGTCGTTTGCACAGGAGATATCACCGTGGTTCGCTGCCGGTCAATGCCAACGCCTCGGCGCCAGCAGGCAAATCCAGCGTGGTGGTCGGAAAGGCTATCTCGGCACCCTGCGCGGTGATGATGTCGGCGATACGCAATAACACATCCTGTTTCACCTGGTGAAAGTACACCCAGTCGGTGGTTACGGTAAAGGTGTAGACGAAGAAATCCGCCGAACTCGGTGCAAACTGATTAAAGTTGACGATCATGGTCTGGTCGGCATCGATTTCTGGGTGCTCGACCAGCATGTTTCGAACGTCTGCAATGATCGCATCCATGTGATGGATATCGACGTAGCGAATGCCGACGGTTTCATAGATCCGCCGATGACTCATGCGCGACGGGTTCTCGACCGAAATATTGGCAAATACCGAGTTGGGGATGTACAGCGGCCGCTTGTCAAACGTGCGAATGCGGGTTAACCGCCAACCAACATCCTCTACCGTACCCTCGATTTCTTGATCGGGTGAGCGCACCCAATCGCCGACCGAAAACGGGCGGTCGAGGTAGATCATCAAGCCGCCAAAAAAATTGGCTAACAAATCCTTGGCGGCAAAACCTACGGCGAGACCACCAATACCACCAAACGCCAAGAGTCCCGATATCGAGATACCCAAAATCTGCATGGCCGACAGTACGGCGGTAATAATGACCGCGCTGCGCAGCAGCCTAGCGACTGCCCGCATGGTGGTCATGTCCATCGGTTTACTGACAAAACTCGGGTCGACGAGATTGTGTTCCGCACGCTTGATAAAATTATTTAGGAACAATGCGCCGAGAAAAATTACCGCCAACTGATTGGCCGGTTCGATGATCGTCAGCAGTTGCGACTCCATCTTTTGCAAGGCAATGCTGGCAGCAAAATTAATCCCTAGAATCCGAATCAACCACACCAACGGTTTGCGGCTGGCCTCGATCAGCGCATCGTCCCAGACGGTCTTAGTTTGCACGGTTCGCGCTTCGAGTTTGCCCATCGCACGGTTGGCCAAAAACCCAGCCACCAGCGCTACCATAACGATGACAAACAGCTCTATTACCCACAAATACTGTTCGCCGGTCAGATTGACCAGTTTGTTGCGCAGCGTCTCCATCGGTGTCGGTTTACTCCCATTCGCAGTGTTTTATGTTCAACGGATTTTTTTCAATCCCCATCGGCCCTACACTATCTGTACCTGTCCTATCCGCCCAACAATCTCGACAAACGCTCGACAATAGCCAACCAGCGCGGTGATGCCGTCAACTCAGCCCAACATGGCACCTCGGTGTGGGGCGCTTGACAAGCCATCATCGAGGCGATTTTTTCGCTGCCAGCTAGCCCCTCGGAATGCATATAATCGAGCACTTCCAAGGCCCCTGAACGACTATTACAGACCAAAATCATATCGCAACCGGCATCCAGCGCCAAGCTAGCCTTGTCGCGATAACTGCCGGCGATATCGGCGCCTTTCATGGACAGATCATCGCTAAAAATGACGCCCTTAAAGCCTAGTTTATCGCGCAGTATGTCGCGTAACCAAAAGCGTGAAAAACCCACCGAGTGTGGATCGATTTTGGCAAATGTCATGTGCGCCGGCATCACACCACCGAGTTGCCCACTCAACCGCGAAAACGGCACCAGATCGCGCTCAACTAGCACCGCCATCGAGCGCTGGTCTACCGGCGCCTGCAGGTGGCTGTCAGCGACCACGCCCCCATGGCCGGGGTAGTGCTTTCCCGTAGCCGCCATTCCAGCTTCGCGCATACCGGCGATAAACGCCTGTGCGGCGACCACCACAATGTCGGGGGAGTCCGAGAAAGACCGATTACCAATGATGCTACTAAGCTCGCGATCGACGTCTAATACCGGCGCAAAGCTAATATCTAACCCGCAGGAAAGGACCTCCGAAGCCATCAACCAACCGGTCTCATGGCTTAGCGCGAGTCCCTGCAAGGCATCTTTAACCACCGCATCACCGAGCATTTGCATCGGCGGCAAGCGCGTAAATCCATGGGTAAACCGCTGCACCCGACCGCCCTCTTGATCCACCGCGAGCAACAGCTGGGGTGCGATCTGGCGAATCTGTGCGACGAGATCGCATATTTGTTGGCGATCGATAATATTGCGCGCGAACAGTATCACGCCCCCAACCTGCGGATCGCGTAATAAACGGTGTTCTTCAGCGCTGATGTCGGTGCCTAAAAGGTCGATCATCAGGCGACCGTGAAATTGGCTCATAGGCTCACTCCAAGTTGAGATCGATGAAACTCGCCAGTTTTTTAGAATAGTTTATTCTTTAAACCGTTGGTTGCTATTCCATTCGCTTATTTTACCTATTTATCTAATCACTACAGCAAAAATATAAATTTACTGGAAATAATATCTTAGTCCAGAAAACTGAATTAAAGCATTGAGTAAGCGACCTAATTGCAATCGCCGCTGCCAAAATTAACTCGGTGCATCTTGACGCTCGCAGTGTTAAGTTCAGAAACCAACGATCAGGAGGACACGCCCTATGGCCAAGTTAGCTCCCGCAGTAGGACAGTGGTATGAGGATATTACCGCTTATCGCTTTTTTGAGATCATCGCAATCGACGAATCGACCGGAATCGTCAGCATCCAATTTTTAGAGGGCGATATTGACGAAGTGGATTTTGACACCTTGTCACAAATTGCTGTTCGGCAGCAGCGACAACCAGAAAATTGGCGACGTGAATTAGAACTCGACACGCAGAGTCCCAGAGGCACAGACAACATCTGTCTACCCTACGGCGTCGGCGACGCCCTCGACAAAATCGAGCCGGACTCACTGTTTGGATGGGACGACTTTTGACCCCGCTCAATGGTATTGAATCTTTCCGCGCCACTGCACAGCTCGATATCAATAGCTCGATATCAATAGATCGGCATCAATAGCTCGGTCTAAATAGCTTCATATCAAAAGCTCGGAATCAAAAGCTCGATATCAAAAGCTCGGAATGAAAAGCTCGGAATAGAGCGTTCGGCCGAAAAAGCTCATCACTCAAAGCTCATCACTCAAAGCTTGGCGAGCCCAGTTAGGTAATTTTATCGATCCTTCGCCGCAGATTCGAAGAACCGCCCAGTCAGTGATCTGCCGACACGGAATCGAGCGCTCGCGCATGCTCAAGAATTATTTCGGCGGCCTCTTGCGGCGTGTCTACCAACGTCAGCAAGCACAACTCTGAGTGATCGATACAGCCCTGTCCAATCATCTGCTCGGAAATCCAATCAAACAATCCACGCCAGTAAGCGCGGCCTACCAGTACGATCGGAAAGGCCGACATTTTTTGCGTCTGCACCAGCGTCAGTGCCTCGAACAATTCATCTAAGGTACCAAAGCCGCCGGGGAATGTTACGAAACCAATCGCATGTTTTAAAAACAGATATTTACGTACAAAAAAATATCTAAATTCTAATGACAGGTCCTGATAAGGGTTAATTTCCTGCTCGAAGGGTAGTTCAATGTTTAAACCCACCGACACCGAATCTGTGCCCTGACAACCTCGATTCGCCGCCTCCATAATACCCGGGCCGCCACCAGTAATTACCGGTAAACCCGCGCGCCCTACTAACAAGCCAAATTCGCGCGCTGCGTCATAGTGCTCAGAGTCTTGGCCAAAACGCGCACCGCCAAACACCGTGACCGCGCGACCTAATTTCAACAACCGATCGGTACCATCGACTAGTTCGGACTGGATTCGCAGAACCCGCCACGCCTCTTGAACTTTTGTCTCCAACATGATTTTCATCCTTAAATCGAGTAGTGGCAACGCCATTGTCCGGCCGATCAAACTCAAACTACCGTCAGCCTTATAGATCGAGCTCATGCAAGCTCCATTGTAAAACCTAAAGTAGAAAATCTACAGCGCAGAACCTGCAGTGGAGAATATAGTCAGCCCGGTCATCGAGCAATACGTCGACCGTCTGGCCAACACACCGGTCTGAATGGTCTGCTATAACGGATCTCAAAGAATGATTTGACAGCCCAATTATATACTGTATATACTAACAGCACTGTATAAAAAGGCGGTCATTCATGCTCAAACTTACGGCTCGACAACAACAAATCTTTGATCTTATTCGCGACAACCTTGAAGAGACTGGCTACCCGCCAACCCGCGCCGAAATCGCGCAAAAACTGGGTTTCAAGTCTGCCAACGCCGCCGAGGATCATCTCAAAGCGCTGGCCCGCAAGGGCGCTATAGAAATGATACCCGGTGCCTCTAGAGGGATACGTATTATAGACAACTACGCTGGCATCCCGATTATTGGTCAGGTGGCAGCCGGAGAACCCATACTCGCCGAACAGCATATTGAAGATTACCAAGAAGTGCCGTCGAGCACCTTCCATCCGAGCGCAGATTATTTTTTACGTGTTCAGGGGCAGAGCATGGTCGATGTCGGCATTATGGATGGTGACTTGCTAGCGGTGCACCAGCAACCCACCGCTGAGAATAAGCAAATTATCGTCGCACGAGTCGATGGTGAAGTGACCGTAAAGCGGCTCGCTAAGAGCCAAAATAAAAACGAAGTCCAATTACTTCCCGAAAATCGAGACTATCAGCCTATTGTCGTGGATCTGCGAGCCCAACAGTTCAACATTGAAGGTCTGGCGGTTGGGGTCGTCAGAGTGGCTATTTAGTTCGCCACTAATAATTCGACCCAACCACGGCTAAAAGCCACTATCTAAATCAAAAATAGTGGCTTACGTGGTCTGTATTCGATAACAAAAAATCGCAATAATTAAAGTCGCCATCTTAATAGCGAAGCTCTAGACAGCCGTTCGCTCAAAGCCCTCTGGTTGGTAATGCCTCGGCAGTTGTTATTAGACAGGTCCCGCCAAATGCGCTTGATTGGTTGCGGTAAAGACGCGCCTGTGGTTTTTTGAGCAGTATTTTTTGACGCGGCTAGATCAAGAGAGATAAAGAACTCAGGGCTGTTTATGGCTCAGGGCTGTTGATCGCTCAGGGCTGTTTATCGCTCAGGGCTGTTTATCGCTCAGGGCTGTTTATCGCTCAGGGCTGTTTATGGCTCAGGGCTGTTTATGGCTCAGGGCTGTTGATCGCTCAGGGCTGTTTATGGCTCAGGGCTGTT
>CALGJN010000099.1:0-4893 GCA_937920185.1 uncultured Cellvibrionales bacterium
AAGCCAGCGACTCTGAGCCACCAAAAATGTCTTTACCTAAACTATATCTGCTGATCCCAGTCAGCTAGTTTGGAGAGCCTGCTCTAATTGTGCCAACTCTCTTGTGTTTTTGCCCATGGTTTAAATAGGGCTTCGGCTCTACTGAATGCGCCATCGTATGACGCTGTATCAGGAACGCGGCTGCAATGATAACAAAAACTCTGCATGGCGGCAATTTAAACGCGGCTTTTATTGAGCGGCGGTGTTGTCCGGCGTTACAATGCGCGCTCTTTGCAGTGGGCGAACAAGCGTGACAGAGATCGATTTTAGTCAAGTATCCTTTTTTACCGTAGGCCCAGAACAGACGGGTCAACGACTCGATAATTTTTTGATAAAGCACTTAAAGGGCGTCCCCAAATCGCGCATTTACCGATTGGTTCGCAAAGGCGAAATACGCATCAACAAAGGTCGTGCGCGCGCCGACAGCCGTATAGCAGACGGTGACATCTTGCGTATCGCGCCTATCCGCGTTGCCGAATCTAAAGACGCCGGCGAGCCCAGTGTCGAGCTCAGGCGCTATCTCAACGATCATATAGTGTTTGAAGACGAGGGCTTGCTGATCATCGACAAACCGTCGGGATTGGCGGTGCATGGCGGTAGTGGTATTTCCCATGGGGTGATTGAAGCGCTGCGGGCCGAGCGCCCAGACGAGCGCTTTTTAGAACTGGTACACCGGCTCGATCGGGATACATCTGGCTGTTTAATGCTGGCCAAAAAACGTTCTGTGCTACTCGCCTTGCAGCAGTCTTTGATTCGTAATCGTATTGGCAAGACCTACCTTGCGCTGGTGGCGCACAGTTGGCCGCGCGGTAAGCAAACGGTGAATGCGCCGCTGCTCAAGAACCAGCTGTCGTCGGGTGAACGCATCGTGCGCGTGGATGCGCGCGGCAAGCCCTCGGTGACCCATTTTGAAGTCGCCAAGCGGTTCAAAGACAGCACGCTTCTAAAGATCAAGCTAGAAACTGGCCGAACCCACCAGATCAGGGTTCACTGCCAGTTCGCCGGCAACCCGGTCGCCGGCGATGTTAAATACGGCGATCAAGGCTATAACCAAAAGCTGCAATCACAAGGTTTAAGGCGCTTGTTTTTGCACGCCAGCCAGTTGCGATTCGAGCACCCGCTGTCGGGTGATTGGGTCGATGTCGAAGCGCCGTTACCGGTAGCGCTCGAGCGCGTGTTAAAGGCGTTATGAACGACGCCGACAAACAGAGCGGGTTGTTGATTTTTGACTGGGATGGCACGCTAGTTGATTCGGTCGCTTATATTGCCCAGTCGATGCGCACCGCGGCCGGCGAGGAGAATTTGCCAATCCCGACGGTGGATGCGGTGCGCGAGATCGTTGGCCTTGGCTTGACCGAGGCGGTGCAGCGATTGTTTCCGCAGCTTGGCGAGGCCGACAACAAGGCCTTGTGCGCGCGTTATTCGACTGTCTTTAGGCGCGATCAGAACGAACCATGCCGGCTGTTCGATGGCGTCAGGAACTCGTTAGAGGAATTGCGCGAGGCGGGATTCCAGCTCGCGGTGGCCACCGGTAAGAGCCGCAACGGATTGCGTCGGGCGATGCAAGAGCTGCAGATGGAGGGCCTGTTTGTGGCCAGTCGCTGCGCCGATGAAACCCGCTCTAAACCAGATCCGCTGATGCTGCTAGAGTTACTCGAGGAGCTGGCGGTTGCGCCGGCACACACGCTGATGGTCGGCGATACCCTGCACGATCTGAATATGGCGACCAATGCGGGCGTCGCAAGCATTGCTGTGGACTATGGCGCCCACTCGAGAGCGCGGTTGTTGGACGCCGAGCCCCTGGCTTGCATCAGTCGATTTTCTGACATAAAAACCCATATAAATAAGTACTTTGCCGGTCTTATTTAATTATAATTATAGCCAATTTTTGCGAGTAATTGACCGGTTGTTATTAGCGGCAGACCGACCAGCGACGAGGGATCGTCGCTGTATATTGCGGCGCACAGGCTGATGCCAAGACTTTCAGATTTAAAGCTACCGGCGCAATCATAAGGCTGGTCGCGATACAAGTAATCGTCAATTTGCGCGTCGCTTAACGCCTTAAAGACTACCCGCGTGGTGTTCACGGCACTCTCTATCTGAGCTGTTCCAGCTATTTGCGATGTTCGCAGCGCACTGTGCGATCCTGCTGTTAGTGGTGTCTGCGAGCTTTCATGCGGGCGCATACACGCTGCGGCGCAACCGCTATGAAAATACACCGTTGCGCCCGACTGCTTGCGCAGTTGCGCGCGAGCAGCGGCAAAGGTACCGGGCTTGCCCAACAACTCACCCGCGACTTCGACCACTTGGTCGGCACCAATCACCGTGGCTCCAGGATGTTGTTTGGCAATCTTTGTCGCTTTTGCGCGCGCCAGTCGTTCGCACAGCGCGGCGGCCAACTCGCCGTGCTGCGGAGTTTCGTCAATCGCTGCGGGTACTTGACTGAACGACAATCCAAGCTGTTTTAATTGTATGGCGCGATACGGCGATGCCGAAGCCAGTATGAGCGTGCGCATTTTCAAAGCCCTGTGTTGGCGTTTTCCGGAGTCATTACAGGGCTCTGGCGAATATTACTAAACTCTCGGGCCGGTGCGCTGCGCATAGCATAGGTAATTATTTTTGACAGACTGAGGCCATGACCCTATCATGCCGACCTGTCAGTGATCCAGCGATAATTATGGGCTTGCCAATCCACATCGATCCACGCAAACTCGCTATGCAAATTTCGCGTTTAGAGGGTCGTGTTGATGCCTCAAAACTGCCGAGGCTGGCAGCCGCAGTCAATAGCATTAGCGGCGAGGCGACGGTAACACTGAACTTTGAGAACGAGCGCTCGCGCGCTGCGTTGGTCGATGGTGAGGTCAACATTAAGGTCGAGGTTCAGTGCCAGCGCTGCCTCGACCCAGTGGCAGTAGAGTTGCAAGCGGTGTTTGCGCTGCAAGTGATCTCCGGCGAAGAGTATTTGGACCGCGTGGCGACAGCCCGCGAGCCATGGATCGTAGAAGATCGAATGGCAAATTTGCACCAAATGTTAGAAGATGAATTATTATTGGTGTTACCGGCGGTAAACTACCACCCGGTTGGCACCTGTACTGGCGATACCTTTATGACTCATCGAGAGCCTGATGAGGTAGTGGAAAGCCCATTTAACGTCTTGAAGAGCTTCAAGACCCGAACATAACGAACAATCGACCTAGGAGTCCAGTATGGCGGTTCAGAAAAGTCGCAAAACACGTTCTAAGCGGGGCATGCGCCGTTCACACGATTCTCTCGCGGCACCGACCATATCGACCGATGAAGTCACCGGAGAGAAGCACCTTCGGCACAACATTACCGCCGATGGTTTCTATCGCGGTAAAAAAGTGGTTGAAGTCTCCGCCGACTAATGCGGTTGATCTTTGATCAGTAGGGTAAAAATAGCCGTCGATGCTATGGGCGGTGATGCTGGGGTAGCGGTGACGGTGGCCGCTGTCGGCGACTTCTTACGCGATCATCCAGGCATCGAGGTGCAGCTGTTCGTGAGTGAGGGCGCCCTTGACGGCTATCTCAACACGCCTGCTTTGCGCTCTGTCGCCGACCGAGTGTCTTCAGTGGTCTGCGGGCCGCAAGTTGAAAACGACGACAAACCGTCGGTCGCAGTGCGCTCAAAAAATCAATCTTCGATGGCCCAGGCGATCGCAGCCGTTGCTAGCGGGGACGCAGACTGTTGCGTTAGCGCAGGCAATACTGGGGCGCTCATGGCCTTTGGTATGCAACTTTTAAAGACCGTTCCCGGCGTTTCCAGACCCGCTATTTGCGGTAGCATACCGACATTCAAAGGCACCGCCCTGGTACTCGACTTGGGTGCCAATGTGGATTGTTCTGCGGCGCAACTCCATCAATTCGCACATTTGGGTAGTCGCAATGCGCAGCGCATTAATGGCGTCGAACATCCGCGGGTTAAATTATTAAACGTCGGCTGTGAAGCGAACAAAGGGCCGCAGTTTATTCAGGATGCGGCGCAGCTCTTAAGTCGCGACGAAGGGCTTAATTACTGTGGTTATATCGAGGCAGACCAAATTTTTGTTGGCGATGCCGACGTTATCGTGTGTGATGGCATGTCGGGGAATATTGCCCTCAAAGCTAGCGAGGGAGCGGCGGCACTGATCGGCGATGTGCACCGTGCCGAGATTCAGCGCAACTGGCTGTCGCGGTTGAGCGCAGCACTAACCATGCGTTCTGCTGCCGGTGTCAGCGAGCGCGTCAATCCGGCGCGGTACAACGGCGCCTGTTTGTTGGGTCTGCGTGGTGTGGTGATCAAAAGTCATGGTTCGGCAACCCGAGATGCCTTTTATGAAGCGCTCAACATTGCTCGACACGCCAAATCGCAGAGCTTGCCGCTGGATCTCGAATCGCTAACAACGGTATAGCCAACAAAACCAACATCTAATCAGGAGATACAGCGTGGCGAAACTAGGATTTGTTTTTCCCGGTCAAGGATCGCAAAAAATTGGCATGCTCAGCGACTACACGGACGAGCCGGTGGTGCGCGATTGTCTCGCCGAGGCGTCCGATTGCGTTGGCTATGACGTTTGGGACATGATTCAAAATGGCACCCAAGAAACAATTACTCAAACCCAGCGCACGCAACCGATTTTGTTGAGCTGCAGCGTGGCGCTTTGGCGTCTTTGGCAGCATCGGGGTGGGGCGACGCCCGAATATTTGGCCGGCCATAGTCTCGGCGAGTGGTCGGCATTGGTGTGCGCTGGCGCCGTTGCGTTTGACGACGCGGTAACCATTGTCGAGGCGCGGGGTCGGTTAATGCAGAGTGCTGTGCCGGTCGGTGAGGGCGCGATGGCGGCTATTTTAGGCTTG
>CALGJN010000100.1:0-6600 GCA_937920185.1 uncultured Cellvibrionales bacterium
CAAATCATCTAATTCGCCTGCCGCTATCTTGCGGAGTATACGCCGCATAATTTTCCCAGACCGAGTTTTTGGCAATCCCGGCGACCACTGAATCGCATCTGGCTTGGCGATCGGCCCTATTTCACTGACGCACAGCGCTACCAACTCGCGCCGCAATGTATCGTCTGGTTTCGCCGATGCCATCGGCGTTACGAAGCAGTAGATCCCCTGCCCCTTAATATCGTGCGGATAGCCGACCACCGCCGCCTCCGAGACCTTCTGGTGAAGAACCAAAGCGCTCTCTATCTCAGCGGTACCCATGCGATGTCCAGACACATTGAGGACATCATCAACCCGCCCGGTTATCCAGTAATCGCCATCGGCGTCTCTACGCGCCCCATCACCGGTAAAATAATAACCGGGGTATGGACTGAAATAAGTATCTATGCAACGTTGATGATCACCAAAAACGGATCTAATCTGCGAGGGCCACGACGCCTTGATCACCAACAATCCCTCGCCCTCGCCGACCACCTCTTGGCCGTCGGTATTTAACAGCAACGGTTGCACGCCAAAAAATGGCTGACTCGCCGAACCGGGTTTGAGCGCCGTAGCGCCCGGCAGCGGCGTCAACATATGCGCTCCGGTCTCGGTCTGCCACCAGGTATCAACGATCGGACAACGCTCTTGACCAACGACTCGATAGTACCATTCCCAGGCTTCGGGATTGATCGGTTCACCCACCGTGCCGAGCAATTTCAGCGAACTGCGAGAGCTATTTTCGAGCCACTGGTCACCGCCCCCCATCAAGGCCCTAATCGCTGTCGGTGCGGTATAAAACTGGGTCACCTGATGTTTATCGATGACCTGCCAAAACCGCGACATATCAGGATAGTTGGGCACGCCCTCAAACACGACTGAGGTACCACCATTGCACAGCGGCCCATAAACTATATAACTATGCCCGGTAATCCAACCGACATCCGCCGTGCACCAGTAAATATCACCCTCGCGGTAGTCAAAAGTGTATTTGTGGGTCATAGCGGCCATTAACAGATAGCCCGCAGTGGTGTGCATTACGCCTTTGGGCTTGCCGGTAGAGCCGGAGGTATAGAGCACAAACAAGGGATCTTCAGCATCCATCCACTGCGCCTCGCAGACGCCTCCCAGCGCCTCGGTCGCCGATGCATAGTCGATATCGCGATCGTCAGTCCACGCGATGGCCGCCCCGGTCCTGCGCACCACAATACAACTATGGACACGGTCACACTGCTCGAGCGCACGATCGGCATTCGCCTTTAGGGGAACCGTCTTGCCTCCGCGCAAGCCCTCGTCAGCGGTCATCACAACGCGGCAATCTGAGTCGTTGATGCGGTCTTTTAATGCCTCCGGCGAAAATCCACCAAATACTACCGAGTGCACCGCACCAATACGAGCGCACGCCAACATCGCATAGATCGCCTCGGGAATCATCGGCATATAAATACACACTCGATCGCCCTTGGCGACACCACGCTGACGCAGCAGATTACCCAGGCGCGACACCTTGTCATGCAGCATTGCATAACTGATATGGAGTTCCTGTTCCGGGTCGTCGCCCTCCCATATTAAGGCCGTTTGTGCGGCGCGTTCGGGCAGGTGTCGGTCGATACAATTGACCGCCACATTGAGCTTACCGCCGCTGAACCAAGCCGCGCGACCGCGCGAAAAATCGGCCTCACAGACCGACTGCCAGGGTTGTTGCCATTGCAAAAACTGCAGCGCCTGCTGCGACCAGAACGCGTCTGGGGCCTCGATCGATTGCCGATACATCTCGCGATAAGTCGCCGCGTCAATCCAGGCAGAATTTTGCCAGTGCTCGGGGACCGGATAAATGGCTGTGTCTGACATAGTTCGCAAGTCCTTAAGAGAGTCGGTAATGGCGTTGCGCATTAGTATAATTCATAAAGAACGGACGTATCTAGCCGAGTCACACGCCGCACAAAAAGTCACCTGTAATTTAATTACACATATTTAAATTATTTACAGAAAAAAAAATAAAAATCACCTATATGATGCCATCTACGAGAAAATACCCTACAATAAAGGTAGTTAAATTACATTTATGGGTTTTTAATGATTAAAATTGCTATTAACGGTTTTGGCCGCATCGGTCGTAATATCGTCCGCGCACTTTATGAGCGCAGCGAATTGCGCAACAAAATTCAAATCGTTGCAATCAATGACCTCGGCAATATCGAGGTCAATGCGCACCTACTCAAGTACGATAGCGTGCACGGCCGATTTGCCGGTGATGTCGCCTGCCGTGGCGACCAACTTTATATCGATAACCAAGGGATACAGTGGCTGTCGGAACGCGATCCAGCTCGCCTGCCGTGGGGGCAAATGGACATAGATCTCGTCTGCGAGTGCACGGGCGTATTCACCGATCGTCGTAGCGCCGGCAAACACCTCGAGGCAGGCGCCCAGCGAGTGTTGATATCGGCCCCCGGCAGCGACGTCGATGCGACCATCGTCTACGGGGTTAATCACAATATTTTATCGAGCCAACATCGGATTGTTTCAAACGCCTCGTGCACGACAAATTGTCTAGCGCCCATGGTTGAACCCCTGCATCGAGAACTCGGCTTGCTATCGGGCTTTATGACAACGGTCCACGCGTATACCAACGACCAGCAACTGACCGACTCTTATCACACTGATATGTATCGGGCGCGCGCCGCAACCCAATCGATGATCCCAACAAAGACTGGGGCCGCCAAGGCAATCTCAGAGGTACTTCCCGAACTGGCCGGCAGACTGAACGGCTCGGCAGTGCGCGTGCCCACGATCAATGTATCGCTGGTCGACCTGACGTTTAACGCCGGTCGCGATACCAGCTGCGAAGAGGTCAATCAACTGATGAAGAGCGCGGCCGACAGCGACACCAACCAAGTGCTCGATTACTGCGACCAACCGTTAATATCCATCGATTTTAACCATTCGCCTTATTCGTGTAATTTTGATGCTTCGCAAACCCTGGTTAATGGCTCACTGGTGCGGGTCATCGCCTGGTACGACAACGAGTGGGGGTTCTCCAACCGCATGCTCGACAATGCGCTGCTACTGGCCAGTCCAACAGGGGCGTCGTAGCCATGAAACGACGTACAAAAATTGTCGCAACGCTGGGCCCTGCGAGCGATAAAAAAGAAGCTATAGAAGGACTGATCACCGCGGGAGTCAACGTTTTTCGACTGAATTTCTCGCATGGCGATGCCGATCAGCATCGCCAGCGAGCACGCCAAATTAGACAACTTGCGACGCATTTAAAAACGCCGATCGGCATCCTCTGTGACATGCAGGGACCGAAAGTGCGCATCGGGCGCTTCGCCGACGAACAGGGTATCGTGCTCGCTGAAAACGATGAGTTTCGGCTCGACAGCGCAACCGACCCGGCCGCTGGCGACGAGCACAGCGTATTTATTGAGCGCGGTTATTTAGATGACTTCGCGGTGGGCGACCGAGTGCTGCTAGACGATGGCCGTATTGTTCTTGAGATTGCCGCGAAAACAACCTCGGCGCTGATTTGCCGCACCTTGACGGGTGGCATTTTATCCAGCCACAAAGGCATCAATAAATTCGGCGGTGGACTGTCGGCTAAGGCCCTGACCGACAAGGATCGCCGCGACATAAAAACCGCCGCCGATCTGGGTTGTGATTATTTAGCCGTGTCTTTTGTGCGCTGCGCCAGCGACATCGAAGAGAGTCGCGCGCTGCTGACAGAGGCCGGCAGTAGCGCCCACATTATCGCCAAAATCGAACGCGCAGAGGCCATCGGCAAAGTAGCCTTGGATGGTATTATCGCCGCTGCCGACGGCATCATGGTGGCACGCGGCGATCTCGGCGTGGAGATTGGCGACGCCAACTTGGTGGCGGTACAAAAGCACCTGATCGAGACCTCCAACAGCGCTAACAAAGTCGTTATTACCGCCACCCAGATGATGGAATCGATGATCAAATCACCCATTCCAACCCGCGCAGAGGTGTTCGACGTCGCCAATGCGGTACTCGATGGTACCGATGCGGTGATGCTGTCGGCAGAAACTGCGGTGGGCGATTATCCGATAGAGACGGTCGAAGCCATGACTCGAATCATCGAGGGCGCCGAGCGCCACCCGCTGGCGCAGCGTTCGAAGCACAGGATCGACGAAACCTTTCAACGGATCGATGAATCGGTGGCTATGGCAGCCATGTACGTGGCCAATCACCTCGAGTCAATCGCCGCCATTGTGTGCCTAACGGAGACCGGATTTACGCCGCGATTGATGTCGAGAATCAACTCGTCTATCCCAATTTATGCGATGGCTCAAAAAGCCGGTACCAGCGAAATTACCACTCTCTACAAAGGCGTTAACCCGATTAATTTTGACAGCAAGCACCTCGCTCCAAGCGAGGTTAATGAGCAGATCATCGATACTCTGAGAGACCACGGCGCATTGGTCGACAGCGATTTAGTCTTGATCACCAAGGGCGATATTACCAACGTTGGAGGCTGTACCAACAGCTTAAAAATCATCTGCGTCGGCGCACCGCTGTAAACCCGTTTAAACCATGCAACGCGGAGTTAAGTCTCGCTAGGCTGGATCAATCACGGCTGACAAGAATCACTACCTAGATCAGTGGCAAACAGCATCTTCGGATCGCGAAACGATTTAAATTCTAAATAATTACCGCTGGGATCGCGCACGAACAGCGTTATTTGCTCGCCGGGGCACCCAGCAAAGCGCAGGTAGGGCTCAATCGCAAAGGCAATACCCGCGCGCTCTAACCGCGCCACCAGTTGAGGATAATCGGGCCACGGCAAGATCGCCCCAAAGTGCGATGCCGGTACCGCATGATCATCCACGTTGTTAGTGGCAACAGCCGGCTGCTGCTCGGAATCGACCAGTTGGGCTACCAGTTGGTGACCATAAAAATTAAAGTCGATCCATCGATCCGACTCACGACCGACCTGACAACCAAGAACGCCACCATAAAATTCCCGTGCGCGTACCAAATCAGTCACCGGAAACGCCAAGTGAAAGGGGACTGGTGGTGGCGTTGTCATAAGTTGCGCCACCAATCAAGGTTGTAACAGCAGCGCAGTATTGGCGTTGAGCTAAACCCTCGAGGGTCACTAATCACCGTTAGTTGGGTATACGGTAGAGTGCGCAGAGCTTATTGCCCGCGGGGTCGCGGAGATAGGCCAGGTACATATTGTTGGGACTCGCCTCGCGCACGCCCGGAGGATCTTCGCAGGCGCTACCGCCACTCGTTAGACCCGCGGCATGCCAAGCGTCAGCCGCATCGGTACTGTCGACGCTGAAGCCGATCGTGGTGCCATTGCCATGACTGGCCGAGCCACCATCAATTGGTACGCTGAGACCAAAGACATCGCCACCCGACATATAAAAACAGCGGCCCATGGGGTCGATATAACCGGATCGATAGCCAAGCACGCCAAGGATAGCGTCGTAAAACGCCTTGGACTCTTGGATATCGTTGGCGCCTAGCATTACGTGACTGAACATATTTTACCCCTCATTAAATGACCTATTTTGGTACCGCCTGATTCGCCATCCGTCCGGCTGGAGTCGCCGAATCAATGATAGTAATGGTTATAATAATGATGCGCGGCAGAACCACAAGCTAATCGCGCAGAAACACCCGGGTTTCACACTACAGCATAATTCAAGCCAATCTAATCGGCGTAATAGATGTCCACCGCGACGGCTTGCTGCTGGAGAACGCCGCGCACTGGATACTCGGCGGCGTCGGAGCCGGCGTGCACTCGTTCGAGCACTTGCAGCTTATCGGCGCCTGCTAGGTGCAACACGATTTGGCGGGTGTTCAGCAAGCGCGGCAAACTCAGGCTCATGCGCTCGTGCGGTGCCGCCGTTGGCTGAATCGCCAGGCAGTCGATGCCAGAGCGTAGATCCAACCCTCGAGACAGCTCTGGCGTTCCGGGAAATAACGACGCGGTGTGTCCATCGTCGCCCATACCCAACAACACCAGGCTAAAACGACCAAGGGCTGCGAGCGCCGCAGCGCACTCCGCCTCGCCTTGACGGGCGCTCTCGGCAGCATTTTTCAGGGGCACAAATTGCGCCGCCGCGGCGCGCTCGACGCAGAGGTTTTCGCGCACCAATTTATGATTACTATCGGCGTGTTGATCGTCGACCCAGCGCTCATCGGCCAGCGTAATCGTCACTCGGGCCCAGTCGATATCGATCTGCGACAACGCAGCAAATAGCCCTCGAGGGGTGCGCCCTCCAGAGACCACCAAAATAGCTGACCCCGACGCGCTGAGGTCGTCGGCAAGCACTTTGGCTATCCTGTCCGCCAACTGATAATCGAGCTGTTGCCGGCTGTCGAATTGATGCATCGTCACAACTATCCCTCGTACCAGCTACGCTGATCTTTTTCGATGAGTATTTCGGCTTTTGATGGACCCGAGGAACCGGCACCGTAGGGCTTTACTGCTACGTCTTTATCCTGCCAAGCGTCGAGTAAACTATCGCACCAGCGCCACGAAACCTCAATTTCATCGCGACTGACGAACAGCCATTGATTGCCATTGATCACTTCGAGAAATAGACGCTC
>CALGJN010000101.1:0-5516 GCA_937920185.1 uncultured Cellvibrionales bacterium
TTCCCGAACTCAACCAACTGGCGATTGAAAATGACGATCGACTGATACTGGTTGGTGTTAACTACGATGGTATTGTCGGCGATGAGTTAACCGCGCAAATGGAGCGTCTCGGGGTCGAATTTCAGACCTTGTTAGAGGATCCCCGCGGGCGCTGGATGCTAGCCAAGACCGACGTATTACCGGAAACCTTGGTGATCGATCAACACGGTGAGTTGCGCCATCGCCTAGTGGGCCCTCAGACTCTCGAAAGCCTCAGTCGACTATTGCCTGAGCGCGCCGAGGATTGATCGGCAGCTCGCGCATTAGTAAGGTGCGATGCCGATAAAATATCCATGACATCAAAGCGGGCCGAGAGTAAATTGGCGCAATCGACTGATTGCACCTACACCTTGCAGGTTACGTAGGGTGACTGCGGGCTTTTCCGACGGACGTTTTTGGTTTTGCTTGCTGGCATTTTATCGCCCTGCGTGCTGTTCCCTGAGTGATGTCCAGACAGCCGTTACAACCTACCGCAACGCCGACAGTCAACGATTAGAACCTAGGTAATATGGAATCTGGGTGATGAAAAGCTTAATGGAAAAACATGGAGGTCGTTAACCTTATGAAAACGCCTGTGCGTGCGATGGTCTTTATTTTTACTGCGGCGGTGCTTTATTGCGGGATTTATAGCGCAACCGCTAACGCTGCCGGTTTTGAGTTCCATGAGCAGCGCCTGGAGGCGCCGTTTCAAATCACTCACCGATTGATACCTGCCGAATTACTGATCAATCCCGGTCGCGAGCTTTTGGTTCTCGGCGTCGATGACCAGCAGCGCAAGTACCTTGCTCTGTATGCCCAGCCAATGCTCTTGGACGCGTCCGTATCTGGCTCACAATACCAATTGGTGTCGAGTTTTACGCTGCCCACCGACATATATCTGTTCGATGTCAGCAAGCCGCTAGATGACGTTCTGTCGAGCGTGGTGTTCCTCTCCCATCAAACGCTCTTCAGACTGGTTCCAGAGGCCATGAAAAACGCGCCAAAACCGTTATCCAGTGAGGTGTTGGCAGCGGTTGCCGACATCGATTCGCTGGCCAATCAGGGCGTGGTTCCCTATCTTCGACGTGCAGAATTGTTGCGCCAGATCGATAACAATCCGCGCCCGGATGCGTTGATTGATGGCCTACATGGATTGACGTTAATTATGAATCTCGGCACGGATAATCGGCGGTTAAATTTACCGATAAAGCCGCATATGTTGCTCGAGTCCGAGGGAGTCGCTTATAGCGGTGCGCGGGTATTTTTTGTCGACAGCAATTTTGACGGGCGCACAGACCTGCTGCGGGCGCTCGATGGCCGTCTGCAGGTATTTTTGCAACGCACCGATGGCGGTTTTTCAGCCTTGGCGAAAGATATTCTGCTACCGCATTCAACCCACGCCAGACCCTGGTGGTATCAGCGCGATGCTTGGGGGGAAGAGCCAAATCAGGGCGATATGGCGTATCGCGAATTAGAGTATCTGCAAGATATTAATGCCGACGGCATCGCCGATCTGGTGGTGCGCTACGCCAAGACCTCGGGGGTTCTCGATCGGGTGAATGACTACGAGATTTATTACGGCGCCAATAGCGACGGCCAACTGCGATTTTCAAGCGATGTCGATGGCCTGATTAGCGGTGATGGCACCTTAGCTGGGCTGGAGTTTATCGACATCGATAGCGATGGTCGGCTAGAGGTCACCGTTGCCGGCTTCGACATTGGTGTGTCGCAAATTATCCGCGCGTTAATCGCCGGTAGCGTCGACGAAGACGTCTATGTTTATCGCATGGACAGCAGCGATCGTTTTCCTGTCAAGGCCAACTTCGCCTCGAGTGTAAAGATGACCTTTAGTCTAAGCTCTGCGCAGCGGGGCGACCCGGTGATCAAGTTGCTCGATTTAAACGGCGACGGTCACAGTGAATTGTTGTTGTCAGCGGGCAGCAGTCGGGTGCGCATCTACACCGGACGGGCGGGGTCATCGCCGTTTGTGAGGCGTTCGACCAAGATGCGGTTGTCGCTGCCCGGCGAGGGTCGGCTGTTGGTTGGCGACGACCTTAATGGCGATGGACGCGACGATATTGTGTTCAATTTTGGTCGTCGCGACGACAGCGCAACGCCGTCGCAATTTATGGTGTTAATTTCGGCACCCGGTTAGCCAAAATGGCGATCAGTCTGACTAGATCGTCAGATACCAAGGCGGCGACTGAGCAGCGCTCGACGCGGCGATGGCGCGTATTTTGCGAAATTGGCTGTTTGTGGATAAATTTGTCTATACTCACACCGTAATGTGGTTGTTTATAGCGCTCTTTGCTCTCTTTGTTGAATGTAATTGGTCGGATGTGAGGCGGCTTAGGGAATAGAAAAATTCAGCGCCGCGGTATTATTTTTCGGCGGGTAACGGCGTTGCATGTACAAAAGATTAGATTATTGCAAGGCTACAAGCCTAATATTGTGATTCAGGGTTTTTTGGTATTTCTCGTCGAAGCATGATTAATTCGTTGGGACGGCAATAACAACGATGGTGGCTCGCGCGTTGCGAGTGATTAAAAAGCAGGCGGTGACAGGAGCATGATAAAGTTATGGAATACAAGGTAGTTGTCTATCAAGAGGGTATGCTCGGATCGCTATTGCTCGGTGGCTCAAAGGTCGATCCGGTGAGATTCAGCGAGTTTTTGAATCACAATGCTAGTCAGGGTTGGCGGGTACAAACCATGGAAAAAGATATTCGCCGTATGTTGTTATTTTTTAAACGCGAGGCCTATGTCGTGGTACTGGGCAGGGAGTTGGTAGGATGAAAATAGCGTATATTGCCTGTTTGGCGATGTTTACTTTAGCCGCTGTGTTGTCGATTTTTGAGCTGTGGTTTGACCTGCTCGGCTGGTATGCCTATAGCAAGGTGATGATTACCCTTGGTTTGATATTTTTAGTCGTTTTGGGGATCGCTCTGGCGCGCCGTGAATATCTGTCGGATAACCAATTGCGCGACGACGGCTATATCGACTAGCCGGTAGGCTTTTGCCGTCCCCCTCAACGAAACTGCGGCAGGTGCGCGGTGCGATGGACGGCGTCTGCTCAATCTCGACGATTGAAATGCGTTGTTTTCGCTTGGTTCGTAACTCCCCAAAGACATAGACTGCGAAAATTTCCAAGTCGAGGCAAATCTGCTAGTATGCGACGCTTGATTCGGGGCCCGTTAGATCATTCGGGCCGCAGCGGCCAGCGCCATAAACTCTGATTCATCTCCATGCCCTACCCACGGTGCTGTCGGCGCGTTGGGTACGGCGAGTGTAAAATATCGAGTGACTTGCGGGATGTCGAATAAACCGATGTATTAATCGCCGTGGCGGGTGGCCGCGGCAGACCGATATGATGAGGTAGTTATGGCTGCATTGATGAGCGAGCGCGTCACCAGCGTTCACCACTGGAACGACACGCTGTTTAGCTTTCGCACGACGCGCGATCGCACATTTCGCTTTCGCAACGGGCATTTCACCATGATCGGCTTGCCGGCAAAAGAGGGCCGACCGCTGTTGCGCGCCTACAGCATTGCCAGCGCCAATCACGAGCAGGAGTTGGAGTTTTTTAGCATCAAAGTGCCCGACGGTCCGCTCACTGCGGTGTTGCAGTTGCTCGAGGTGGGCGATGAGGTGTTGATCGGTAAAAAACCCACCGGCACCTTGATTCCGGACAATATGCTGCCGGGCAAAACGCTCTATCTGATTAGCACAGGCACCGGCCTAGCGCCTTTCATGAGTATCATTAAGGACCCCGAAATCTACGAGCAATACGACAAGGTGATCCTGACTCACGGGGTGCGCGAGGTATCTGAACTGGCGTATGCCGACTACATCGAAAACCAATTGCCGAACGACGAGTTTATGGGTGAGATGGTGAGGCAAAAGTTGCTCTATTACCCAACCGTCACTCGAGAGGCATACCGCAATCAGGGGCGACTCACCGATCTGGTGCGTACCGGCAAATTGTTTACCGATCTGAAGGTGCCATTTCCAAGCCTCGAGGACTCGCGCTTTATGATTTGCGGCGGACCAAGCATGCTCAAAGAATTTTGCGCGGTGTTAAATGACAAGGGGTTTGTCGAGGCGCGCAGCGGTCGTCTTGGACACTATGTGATCGAGCGTGCTTTCGTTGAATCTTAAGAGCTGTTGAACCTTAAGACCGAATTTCGGCGCTAAAACCTTGGGCTTGACGCCGCAACGCTGGTACTTTTAACGGCTGCCAGCCACTCGCGGTTGTTTTTCCCGGCGCTAGTCAAACTGTTTATGAGGCCTACACTAAACAAAGCGATTGGCTGAGCCGTGTTATATTGTGCGGATTGTCACAACCGACGTTTGTTCCTGCCATAACCCAAATTACGCCAAGGCACACCCTCGGCTCCGTCAGATTTTGGCGGAGCTTAAACGGCCGGTGTCCAGCAACATCTGGGCGCCGGATTAGCAAGAGTCTAGTGCAGCCTGCGCGCTACTACAGGCTTATTTGGGTTGCCTATTGGCCTAAGGCCTAAAGACTTCCATCTCGCCAGGGCTGCGAAGCATTTTATTGACCTCGTCGAGGTGCAACGTTTCGGAGGTGATCATCTCGCGGGCATACTCCTCGAGAAGGATCGATTTGCTCGACATCGCCTGTCCCAAAAGCTTGTGGTACATATCCAACACGCTGCGCTCGTGCTCTAGACTCTCGCGCAGAATATCGCCGATGTCGTGCTGCTCGGTCTCCAACAGTGAGCCAATTTTTAGTGATGGGTGACCGCCCATCATGGTCACCAATTCGCCAGCCCGCTGGGCATGCATCAGGCCTTCGCTGGCGTTACCTTTCATCCATTCGACAATCGGTATGCGATTGAAGCCGTAGACCATTAAGGCATAGTGCGAGTAGCGCACTACACCCGCGAGTTCGGCTTCCATAATCTCATTGAGAATGTCGATAGCCTGTTGATTGTTAATTTCATCCACGATGTCAGTCTCCCTTGCTATTGATTAAATCCTGGGTTGATTATAACCGATCTTGACGCCGATGGTCGCGCTGCGTGCGTGCATTTTTATCGGTCAATCGAGGACTTTTTAGGCACGGCTATTTACGCCTGTCGATAAACTCGCTTTAATGGCTTCGGTTTGTTCAGAGGCTGGCCGTATAGAGGTGCCAATGTATTGGGTTCAACTCCTTAAAAACGTGATTTATGGGCTATTTCATTTTGCCTTAGCCGGCGGGTGTAACGGTTTTTTTGGCGTTGCCAGCGCGTTGCCATGTTCCACAGTGCGTCTCTCCCTATGGTCCGCGGCGCGCCCAGCGAATTGCGCCCTGTGGGTAGCAGTGGTTCTGCTAAGCATGCCAACCACGGGAGCGATGGCGGCCAGTGATGGTGGCGTCGCGCAGAGTCAAGCATCTCAAGCGCGGTTAAAATCTCAGGAACTTTTTAAAGCCCAAGCCCACTCTCAACCCCAAGGGCTGTCGCAATTCCAATAGTTTTCCCAACCCAGAGA
>CALGJN010000102.1:0-1172 GCA_937920185.1 uncultured Cellvibrionales bacterium
GCAAATTGCACCAGCAACTCCGCTTCGATAAGACGCTGCATAACAAGCTGCCGGTCGGCCAATTCCATCGGCTCACGCCGGTCTTTGGAGACCAGCGCTAAGGCCCGTTGATAGTTCACACGGGTAATTTCAGAGCCGTTGACTTCGGCGGCATATCCCTCATCCCCCGCCGTTGTAAACGCCCATTCCTCGGCGTCGATCAACCCCAATAGAGCGCCTAGCAGCGAACTCAGCGCGAGCCACCCAAGTACCGACAATTGATAGCGTTTAGGCGCGTGCATTAGCGTCTCTCCAGATCGCCAAGCTGGCTATTAATCTGCGCCCGACGCCACAGCGTATCAAGTTTAGTTTCCAGCGCCAGCCGCCGACCACGGCGCGAATACTCGCCGGCTACTCGTTCGCGGAGGACCTCAAAATCGTCCGTATCGGGCGCGCGAGTTTCGATATCGGTCACCTGAAAAAAATAACTACCCTCGGGGCGCACCAGCGCTCGACTGACCTCGAACTCGTCGAGCGCTAGCACCCGACGGGCGAACGCGCCACCGAGTATGCGATGGTGTTGGGCGGCGGTTAAGGGACCGCGTGGTGCCAAATATTGGTGCTCCAACGGCGCGACGATCGATGCCAGAGTGCGCCCCTCGGCGAGCAACGCCTCGACCACTGGCACATCGACCCCGGGATCCAAGCGCACCGCGTCGACCGCAAATTTAATCGGCGCTTCGAAGATCGATCGATGTGCACGATAGAAGGCCAATAATTGCTCTTCGGTAATCGGTTGACGTCGAAACTCACTCACCACTTGCTCGATCGCCGCGGCGACCATGATCTTACGCAGACCGGGATCGGTGGTCGCCAACTGGAGGCTTTCCGCGCGCTGCAGTAAAAGTTCTTCATCGACCAGCAGTTCGACGATCGAGCGCTGTTGCGCCGAGGTCAAAGATAAATAGGCTGTACCCCAAAGCCGCTGCGCCCGATTTTCAGCCAAGTCGCTGGTGATCGGCTGGTCATTAACCCGCGCGACAATGGCGCTGGCATCACCCAAGTGGGCCGATAGTTGTTGGCTAATATTGGCGCCAAATAACGCCAGTAACAGGCCAAAACAGGCAAGCAGGCCACGAGTGATCGGTAGACTGCGCGATGAACCTCGGTGTGCGTGCATTGGATTATTCCCT
>CALGJN010000103.1:0-3353 GCA_937920185.1 uncultured Cellvibrionales bacterium
CAGTTTATTGGGGCGTCGCCAAGTGGTTAAGGCAACGGGTTTTGATCCCGTCATTCGGAGGTTCGACTCCTCCCGCCCCAGCCATACACCATGACCATTAGTTAGCAGCACTAGTCACTATGCAAAACAGGAAACTAGCCGTGTCCAGATTGATGGTATTCTCGGGGAACGCCAACCCCGCTCTCGCCGATGAAATTGCACGTGCGCTCGGAGTAGCCGTGGGTAACGCGGCGGTATCGCTGTTTTCCGATGGCGAGATCAACATCGAAATACGCGACAACGTGCGCGGCCACGATGTATTTGTAGTGCAGCCAACTTGCTCACCCAGCAATCGCAACCTGATGGAATTGGTGTTAATGATCGACGCGCTCAGACGTGCGTCGGCCGGCCGTATCACCGCAGTGGTGCCCTATTTTGGCTACGCTCGGCAGGACCGGCGGGTGCGCTCGGTACGCGTACCGATCAGCGCCAAAGTGGTCGCAGACATGCTGTCTAACGTCGGCGTGGATCGGGTATTGACGGTGGATTTACACGCCGAGCAAATACAGGGATTTTTCAACTGCACGGTCGACAACGTCTACGGCGCACCGGTCTTGCTAGGCGATATAGAGCGACGCAATTATCCCAACCTGCAGATTGTTTCGCCCGACATCGGCGGCGTGGTGCGAGCCCGAGCACTGGCTAAGCAACTCGGATGCGACCTTGCCATCATCGACAAACGTCGACCGTCGGCCAACCAATCTGAAGTGATGAATTTAATCGGTGAAGTCAAAGATCGGACCTGCGTGCTGGTCGACGACATCGTCGATACCGCTGGCACCCTCGGCAAGGCCGCAGAGGCGCTAAAAAATAACGGCGCCGCAAAGGTGGTTGCCTACGCAACCCATGCCGTGCTGAGTGGCAAGGCGGTAGATAACCTGAACAAATCGAAACTCGATGAATTGGTTGTTACCAATAGCATTCCGCTTAGCCCAGAGGCGCAAAAGTGTCCAGTGATCCGCGTGTTGCCGCTCGGCCCACTGTTGGCTGAAACGGTAAGACGCATCAGCAACGAAGAATCTATCAGCGCCATGTTCCTGTAACCGGGCGCGATACCAACCGCCTCACACCGAGGCATGTCAAAAATCCACTGCAGCTCTGGTCGCGGTCTGTAGTGGCACAACTTAGGAGACTAACAATGTCTACTGATTTTACGTTACACGCGAAGGGTCGTGAGGTTTCAGGGAAAGGTGCGAGCCGCCGCCTGAGACGTCTGGCCGGAGAAATACCTGCCATCGTCTATGGTGGTAAAAAAGATCCTCAATCGCTTACGCTGATCCACAAAGATGTTCTCAAAGCGCTTGAAAACGAGGCTTATTACTCACACATCATCAGTCTCGACGTCGACGGCAAAAGCCAGGACGTGGTGCTCAAGGATGTTCAGCGGCACCCCGCCAAGACAGCCATTTTGCACTTAGACTTTTTGCGCATTAACAAAACCACAGCTTTGACGATTCGTGTGCCCCTGCACTTTATCAACGAAGATAACTGTGTCGGCGTCAAGAAGGAAGGCGGCATCATCTCTCACACCATGAGTGAGCTGGAAGTTCAGTGCTTACCAAAGGATTTGCCCGAGTTCATCGAGGTCGACGTATCGGAACTGGCGCTGGGTTCAACCTTGCACATTTCTGATATCAAGTTGCCAAAAGGTGTAGAGAGTGTTGCGCTCAGTCATGGTAGCGACCACGATCTGCCAGTCGCCGCGGTCAACAAGGCCAAGAGCGGTGGTTCTGAAGCTGACGACGACGGCGATGCCGAAGGTGACAGCGACGGCGAAGCCGACGAAAGCTAGCACACCAGCCCGCTACGTAGGCTGCGACAGTGAACTCGCCAATCAAACTTATAGCTGGCCTGGGGAATCCCGGGCCAGCTTATAGTAGCACCCGGCACAATGCTGGCGCTGAGTTTGTCACCGCCCTCGCAGATTCTTTACACGGCACGCTAAAGCTAGAGAGCAAGTTTTTTGGCGCCACGAGTCGCGTCACCCTCGGGGGTCGCGATCTGCGACTGCTGATACCCACGACTTTTATGAATCTCAGTGGGCGGGCGATCGCTGCGCTAGCGAGCTATTATCAGATTGAGCCCAGCGAGATTTTGATTGCCCACGACGAACTGGATTTACCGCCGGGCACCGCGCGCTTGAAGCGAGGTGGCGGACATGGCGGCCACAATGGACTGCGCGACAGCATTCAAAAACTCGGCAATAACCGAGATTTTGCGCGGCTTAGAATCGGCATAGGTCACCCAGGCGACGCTAAAATGGTCACCGATTTTGTTCTCAAAAAGGCACCGAAAGACGAGTCCGATAAGATCCAAGACAGCATCGATCGGGCGCTACAATGGCTACCGCACGCAATCGCTGGGGACTGGGAGAAAGCCATGACCGGATTGCACAGCGAACCCCAACCCGACGCTCAAGAGAGCCTTGACCGCGGCAATAAAAACCACCCTAAAGGACCCTGATATGGGCTTTAACTGCGGTATCGTTGGCCTGCCCAACGTCGGCAAATCGACTCTCTTTAACGCCCTTACCAAAGCCGGTATCGGCGCTGAAAATTTTCCATTTTGCACCATCGAGCCAAATACCGGCGTGGTGCCGATACCCGACCCGCGCCAAGATCGCATTGCGGCGATTGTTAAACCCGAGCGATTGGTGCCCACCAGCATGGAGTTTGTCGACATTGCAGGGTTGGTCGCCGGAGCCTCCAAGGGCGAGGGACTGGGCAATCAATTTTTGGCTAATATTCGCGAGACCGATGCCATCGCCCACGTGGTGCGCTGTTTTGACGATGAAAACGTAATCCACGTAGAGGGCCAGATCAGCCCCAAGGACGATATTGACGTGATCAATACTGAACTTGCACTGGCCGATCTAGAGAGCGTTGAAAAGGCGCTCCACCGAGCTAACAAGGGCGCTAAAGGGCGAGATGCCGAGTCGATAGCATTGGCGGCGCTATTAGAAACGCTGTTGCCGCACCTTAACGAGGCACTACCGCTGCGCGCGATGGGGCTCGACGACGACCAATTAGAACGTTTGAAACCGCTGAGTTTATTGACCCTTAAACCGACCATGTACATCGCCAACGTCGACGAAGAAGGCTTCACCAACAACCCCTACTTAGACACCGTAGTGGCGATTGCCGAAGCCGAAGAAGCATTGGTGGTGCCAATCTGCAACAAACTCGAAGCAGAGATCGCCGAACTTGAAGATAGCGAAAAAGCCGAATTTCTCGAGGAAATGGGCATGCAAGAACCCGGACTCAACCGCGTGATACGCGCCGGATACTCGCTGCTTGGGTTGCACACCTATTTCA
>CALGJN010000104.1:0-15853 GCA_937920185.1 uncultured Cellvibrionales bacterium
GGCTGTTCGGCGGGTTATTCGTCGGCTTATGCTGCGGCTATGCAGTGGCAACCGGCCTCGCCAAACTGCGCATTGCGCGGCTTGAAACCGCCCTGGATATTGTCCGTCAAGCGGAGGTCACAACGCGCGACAGCCTAGTTGCATCGGAGACCGCTAAACTCGATGCGTTGCAGCGCTGTAGTGCCTTGGAGCAAAAGAGTGAGAGTCAAATATCGCAACACAGCGAACAGTTGGCACTGCTAGAAAATACCAAGCTACGATTGGCCCAGGAATTTGAAAATCTAGCGAATCGAATTTTCGATGATAAACAATCAGCGTTCGCGGCACACAGTAAATCTGCTATCGACAGTTCTCTGTCGCCACTGCGTCGCGATCTTGGGGATTTTCGCAAACAGGTCGCCAGCGCCTATGATCGAGAAAATGCCGACCGCAACCAATTGATTGGCACCATCGGCGAATTGCAAAAGCAAACAATGCAGATATCTGCCGAAGCCGCCAACCTCACCAATGCGCTGCGCGGAGACAACAAGGCGCAGGGTAATTGGGGTGAATTTATACTTGAGAAGTTACTTGAAGATTCCGGTTTAAATAAAGGAAGAGAATATACAGTTCAAGTCAATCTTGCCGATGTAGAGGGTCGTCGACGCAACCCGGATGTGATTGTGCACTTGCCCGAGGGGCGCGACATAGTGATCGATGCAAAGGTCAGTCTCAAGGACTATGAAAGCTACTACAATGCTACCGACGAAGTCGCCAAGAGTGATGCGTTAAAAAAGCATCTCAACTCAATGCGCAGTCATATTCGGGGCCTCGCAGGCAAGAATTACGAACAGCTAGATGGCGTTAATAGTCTCGATTTTGTGTTGCTGTTTGTGCCCATCGAAAGCGCTTTTTTGCTGGCGCTTGACCGCGCTCCTCAGATGCAGCGAGACGCCTATGATCAAGGCATTATTCTCGCCAGTTCGAGTACCTTGATGGTCACGTTGAGAACCATTAAAAATCTCTGGCGCTATGCCGATCAGAATCGCAATGCAAAATTGATCGCTGAAAAAGCCGGAAGGCTGTATGACCAATTTGTTCTTTTTACCGAGAGTCTAGATGAAGTGGCTAAGCATATCGACCGCAGTAGTGACGCCTTGGGTACCGCGCGCAAGCGCTTATATAGCGGGCAAGGTAATTTGATCAAAAAAACTGAAGAACTAAAAACGCTTGGAGCCAAGGCCAAAAAACAGTTGGTGATCGAGGACACAGATGATCTGCAAGCGCCGAGAATGCCGGCTCAATCATCGTCGGTGGACGGCGAATGAATGCGTCGCCGAACAGTTTAATGTTGCTGGCATTGGTGTTGGTTATTGCGCTTGGCGCCTATGCGAGTTATTTGGGCCTGCAATTATGGCGACAAAAACGCCAGCGCGACATCGGCGCTCATCAGTTGGCCGAAATGGCCGACCAGCGGGCTAAAGAGGCGAGGCTGTCGGTAGTTGTGATATGTAAAGCGCTGCTTAAAGACGATTTAACCGACACTGAGGCGGCAATGCGCATCGCTTATTTACGCCGACAAGTCGACGTTCAAGCCGATGAAGAATCGCATTACAAGGTGTTTGAAAAACTAGCCGAGGCCACTGCTCACATTCCTATATTGGAGGATTGGCAAGCGCTCGAACGCAGTAAGCAGCGTCAGTTGACGAGCGAAAGACTCGCCGTAGAGCAACAGTTCAAAGAGTTTGTTCGTACCAGTGCTACCTATCTAGCTGCCGCCGACACGGTCCCTGCGCTCTAGTAATAATCCGACCTCGAGGTGCTCGGTCCACGGAAATTGATCGAACACCGCTGCCTTGACGATGCGGTGGGTTAGCGCAAGTGTTTCTAGATTGGCCATCAGCGTCGTGGGGTTACACGATATATAAATAATCCGCTCGAATCGAGTGGCGAGTGCGAGCGTCGCTGGATCTAGACCGGCGCGTGGCGGGTCCACCAACAGCGTGGAGAATGCATAGCTGTCGAGATCGATATTTTCCAGCCGCCGAAACGCTCGGACGCGATCAATGGCTTGGGTTATATCCTCGCTCGACATGCGCACTAGCTCGACGTTATGGACACCGTTGTGAAGCAGGTTGTGCTTGGCGCAGGCGGTCGCCACCTTGGATATTTCAGTGGCTAAAACGCGCCTAAAATTGCCTGCTAGGGCGACGGTGAAATTACCGTTGCCGCAATATAATTCGAGCAGATCGCCTCGATTATCGCGGCAGCATGCATCGGCCCAGGCCAGCATCTTTTGGTTAATCTTAGCGTTAGGTTGGGTAAATCCGGACTCAACTTGGCGGTAATCTAGGCTGCGGTTGCCCACCTCAAGACGCTCAGTAACGTAGTTGCGCTCTAACACACAGACTTGTTTACGGCTGCGCCCGATTAACAATATACCTAGATCGCGCTGTAATTTATCGGCCGCCAGTTGCCACTGACTATCGAGTCGTCGGTGATAGAGCAGGGTGACCAGCGCCTCGCCACTCAAAGTGGTTAAAAATTCGACGCCAAACAAGCGTTTGGCAAGCATTGGCGAGGCATTGATGGCGCTGAGTAACGGCGGCATTAACGAGCCGATTAGCGGCGTGCCAATGGGGAAGGCCCGAATCACATAGGGCGTCTTTTGCCCGGCATGGGTCATGGCATAATGGGCGCCTTCGGCGTCGTGCCAAATGCGAAACTCGGCGCGCATTCGGAAGCCGTCCGGGGCCGACGCAAAGGTCTCTAATGCGGCAGTGTAATGATCGCACAATAGCGCGCTAAAGCGGGCTACTTTCTCATCGAGGTGGGTTTGATAGCGCTCTTGGGTAAACGTCTCGGCGGCGTCGTTATTCAAAAAATCTCTCTTCGTTAATCCAGTCTATCGAGCGCTATTGTAACCGGTTCCAGCGAGCGGATAGCAATTTGTCTGCTATACTCGGCGCAGAAAATCGGCAACTAGGGAGTAGAGCAGGGTGATACACAAATCAATCTATGTGATTTTTACATTGGCGTTGTCGCAGATGGCCGTCGCAGGCTCCGCGAGTATTAAGGACGCTAATGTCATGCCCAATAGCAAAGCCGCTGAGGGCGCAGCAGTCTATGTGATTCATCCCCTCGATGGGCAGGTTTTGGATGCAAAAAAAGCAATTGAAGTGAGTTTTGGGCTGCGTGGCATGGGCGTTGCGCCTGCCGGTGTGGTGGTCGAAAAGACCGGCCATCATCATCTGTTAATCGACCAGCAAGAACTTCCCGACTTGACCATGCCGCTGCCGGCCTCGGCTCAAGTAATCCATTTTGGTGGTGGGCAAACGCAGACCGAAATCCGTCTTGCTCCCGGTTCTCACACCTTGCAACTGGTGTTGGCGAATCAGTACCATATTCCGCATAATCCGCCGCTGATCTCCGAAAAAATCACTATTGTCGTTGAGTGATCATCCTTTAGTGGCGGCTATTTTGTCGGTTTTTGCGGCCATGATTAAGTCGTTGAGATGGAGGCCACCGATGGCGTGAGTCCACCAAGTAACCGTTACCGCACCATATTCTACCAATAGCGTGGGGTGATGATCTTGGCGATCGGCAATCACGCCTATGGCCGCGGCAAACGCAATAGCATCGGCAAAATTCTGGCGCTTGTAGCGACAGCAGAGCTTGTTCACCTGGTGATCGACAGATACCGTCCAATCGCTAATCTGGGGCAGCAGTTCGGCCAGATACCCGGACGCAATAGGCTGCGCAGCTCGATAATCGGTATCGCAATCGAGTTGATGCAATGGTGGAGCTGGAGGTGCGGTCATAGGGTATCCTCTAGAGACAATTTTTCGGTTTCGGTAGTCCAGCAATGGCCGCTACCAATCTTGCAGGACTGCCAGGAAATAGACCTAGTAGGTATAAACTCGTGGCTTTTTCGACGCCTAGGTTATCGGCGACATACTTCGCCAAAGGCCGCATCGAGGGAGAAAAACCAAACTCATCATAAAAGCGCCGGGCCATAAACACGATCTCTAGGTGCTCTGGCGAGAGACAGATGTGTAACGTTGCGGCCTGTTTTTCAGCGCTGCTAGAATCCCACGCTGGGACATTCTCTAAGTAGCCGACAGACTCGCTTATGCCCATGCTAAGGTTACCGCGGTGAGGTTACTGCAGCGGTGGCACTGGAACCGTGCCACCGCTCGGTTCGACGTCAGTCGTCACTCATGCCGAAAAACGACAGCAGGATGGAAAACAAGTTATAGACCATGACAAACAAGGTCACCGTAGCGGAGATATAGTTGCGTTCGCCGCCGTGGATGATTTCGCTGGTCTGCCACATGATAATACCGGTCGAAAGAACCGCAAACATACAACTCACCGTCAGCGTCAGCGCGGGCATTTGCAAAAACACATTGGCAATGCCGCCGATGAAAGCGATTACGATACCAATAAACAGAAAACCACCGATAGCGTTGAGATTTTTACGCGTTTTTAACACGTAGGCCGACGCCGCGAAGAAAGTCACAGCGGTCGATCCCAGCGCCAGCATAATCGGCTCTGGCCCGCGCAGCGCGAGTACCGCAGATAAGATAGGGCCTAGGGTCACGCCCATAAATCCGGTGAGGGCAAACACCCAAAAGATCCCCGCGCCACTATTTTTGTTCTTTTCGATCATAAACAGCAACGCAAAGTAGGGCAGTAGCATCCACAGACCCATGTAGGGGACGCGCAATAACATCGAGATCCCCGCCATGACGGCGCTGAAAGCAATGCTGGCGCCTAGCAACATATAGGTATTGCGGAGCACCTTACCGACATCGCTGTCGAGTTGATTACCAATTTCTGCGTCCATACTGGCGCTGCGTGAAATTTTATCTAGATCCATTGTTCTGCTCCTTTAAATTACAGTTTTTTTTGTTGCGTGGTAGCGTCTGCGCTAAACCCCGGCTGCCGGTTTTGTTATAGCAAAACTTAATAATTCTAAGCCCTGTTGTTCACTGCGCAGACACCATCCTAAGCGTTCCCAGTCGCCCAATACAATACGCTCTTTTTGGCCATCGTCAAGTAGGTGACGCGCAGGTCTATGGGTATGCCCGTGAATTAGAATAGTCGCCTGTTCATCGTGCATTACGCGCCGCACCGCCGCCTGGTTTACATCCATAATGGCGCTCGGCTTATTGCGATTTTCTTGGTTACTCTGACGCCGCCACTCGGTAGCTATTGTTTGCCGCCTAGCGAGCGGTAAATGCGCTAACACCCAACGATAGATTGGGTTGCGCGCCTTGCGGCGAAAGCGCTGATAGTCGCGGTCATCGGTACACAATTGATCGCCATGCATCAGTAATAAACGTCGGCCATGATCTTCCACTACATGCCGGTCGGGCAGCAAAGTTGCCCCAGTACGGCGCATAAACTGGCGATTCAATAAAAAATCTCGATTGCCATGCTGAATGAACAGTTGGGTTCCGCTAGCGCTCAAGTCTGCCAGTCGGCGCTGAACTTGGTCGGCCATATCGCTGGGATCGTCGTCGCCGATCCAGACTTCAAATAGATCTCCAAGTATGTAAAGCGCCCGCGCATCGCGGGCATGACTGTCGATAAACTGATAGAAGGCTTCGGTAACTTGAGGCCGCTCTGGCGCCAGGTGCAGATCAGATATGAATAATAAGCTCACGATACGTGCTCGTCAGACGGTTACAGATGATCGTAGTCCTCGCTGATTTGGATCGCTGTAATTTCAATTATCTCGACTGGAACGTCGCGGTGATAGCCCTCGGTGGCAGTGGTTACCGATTTGATGTTTTCAACCACATCCATCCCTTCGATGACGTCGCCAAATACCGCGTAGCCCCAACCCTGAGGGGTCTTGCTGGAGTGGTTTAAAAAGCCATTTTCGGCAACATTAATAAAAAATTGTGACGACGCAGAGTCGGGTTCAGAGGTGCGAGCCATTGCCAGCGTTCCCGGTACATTTTCGCGACCGTTGTCGGCTTCATTGATAATTGTTTCACGGGTGTCCTTCTCGACCATGTCGATGTCCATGCCGCCGCCCTGAACCATAAAACCATCGATCACACGGTGAAAAATTGTACCAACATAAAAATCATCGCGAGCATATTGCAAAAAGTTCTGTGCCGTTATCGGCGCAGCGTCGAAGTCGAGTTCAATGGAAATATCACCCATGGTGGTACACAGTGTAATCATAAAAAATCCTAGTTCGGTCGGCGTGCGAGATGCACTACTTGACCCTGTATTTTATTTGCTTGGCTGACAGTTTAACACCGGTTTAGCGCAGCGTTGCTGAAATCAATCTAAATTTCTCGCCGCCGCCGCCGATCAGCACAGTGGATCGCGACTATGTTGTCGATATTGGGGTGTTTTAGTGCAATGCAAGCAATCGCAACGGTATAATTGGCGCTTAACTCTAAAGATTACCTACCGCGCTATGACAACCCCCGATAAACCGATCAACTTCATTCAACAGATAATCAATGCCGATATAGACGCAGGACAGGTTGGGCAAGTGGTGACGCGCTTTCCGCCCGAACCCAACGGTTACTTGCATATAGGTCACGCCAAGGCGATTTGCGTCAATTTTGGCTTGGCGCAAGAATACGGAGGTCATTGCCATTTGCGTTTTGACGATACCAACCCAGAGAGCGAGAGCGAAGAGTTTGTCCAGGCGATTATCGAAGATGTTCGCTGGCTTGGGTTTCAATGGCATGGCGACGTTCGCTATGCGTCGAGTTATTTTTCGCAGTTGTACGCCTGGGCGACCTACTTGGTGCGACAGAATCTTGCCTATGTATGTGAATTGAACGCGCAGCAGATGCGCGATTACCGCGGCACCCTGACCGAGGGGGGTAAAGACAGCCCCTATCGCGATCGCCCTGTGGAGGAGAGTTTGCATTTGCTCGAACAAATGAAGCAGGGCCTTATCGATGAGGGTCGAATGACGCTGCGAGCAAAAATTGACATGCAATCGCCGAACATCAATTTGCGGGATCCAGTACTCTACCGAGTGAAAAAGCGCGCTCATCACCGCACCGGTAGCGACTGGAATATATACCCGTCGTATGATTTTGCTCACGGTCAAGAAGATGCAATTGAGGGCGTTACCCATTCCATTTGCACCCTCGAATTTGCTGCCAATCGACCGTTGTATAATTGGTTTATAGAGCATCTGCCGGTTCCCTCTAAACCACGGCAGTACGAGTTTGGTCGGCTTAAGGTCAATTACATGGTGACCAGTAAGCGCAAGTTAAAACTGCTGGTCGATCAAGGGCAGGTCAACGGCTGGGACGACCCCAGAATGCCAACGCTGTCAGGTATGCGTCGCCGCGGCGTGACGCCCACTGCAATTCGCAACTTCTGTGACAGTCTAGCGGTTGCCAAGACCGACGGCGTGGTCGATATAGGTCAATTGGAGCACTTTATCCGCGACGATCTCAACCGCGATGCACGGCGCGCGATGTGCGTTCTGGATCCGGTTAAGTTGGTCATAGAGAATTATCCAGCCGAAAAACATGAATCTTTTAACGCGTCTGTGCACCCCAATCGCGAGGATATGGGAACTCGCGAAGTGCATTTTAGCCGACATTTATGGATCGACCGCAGTGACTTTAGTGAGGACAGTTCACTCTCTCGAAAGAAGTATAAACGGCTGGTGCTGGGGGATTATGTGCGGCTGAGAGGCGCCTATGTGGTGCGAGCCGACCAGGTGGTTAAGGATCAGCAGGGCAATCTAGTGGAAATTCATGCCAGCCTGGTGCCCGACACTGTGGGAGCTAATCCCCCCGCAGGTTGTAAACCGAGAGGGGTGATTCACTGGGTCTGTGCAGACCGCTCGATCGAGTGCACGGTGCATCGCTACGATCGGCTATTTAGTCAGCCACTTGCAGATTCGGCAGAGCAATCGTTCACTGATTGCCTCAATCCAGACTCGCTGGAAGTCATTAAAAATTGCCAAGCTGAAGCGGCCTTGGGTGATGCCCGCGTTGGCGAGCACTATCAGTTCGAACGCGAGGGCTATTATTGTTTGGATAGTAGTGCCGGAATCGATGGCGAATTGGTCTTTAATTGCACCATTGGTTTACGTGACACCTGGCAAAAATAAACTTACCGATACGCAGAGTTAGATGATTAATCTAGTCTGCTAAATGAGTCCGTCGATGACACTGTATCTCTACAATTCCGCGACTCGGAGTAAACAACTCTTTGAGCCACAGAACCCCGAGCGCATCACTATGTACGTGTGCGGTCCAACGGTTTACAACCGAGTGCATATAGGCAATGCGCGTCCGGTGGTGGTGTTTGATACGCTCTTTAGATTGCTCAAAGATTGTTATCCTCGGGTAGACTACGCACGCAACATCACCGACATTGACGACAAAATCATGCACCTGGCCGCCACCCAAGGCGAGGATATAAAACAGGTCGCACAGCGTTATACCGAATACTATGCGGAAGATATGGCGGCATTGAACAATCTCACGCCAACGCTGGTTCCGCTGGCGACTGAGCACGTGCCGGAAATGCTCGATATGATCGCGCGTTTGATTGACAAGGGGTACGCGTACAACAGCGACGGGCATGTGTTGTTTTCGGTGCAGAAAATGGACGGCTATGGCGCGCTCTCAGGGCGTTCATTGGAACATATGTTAGCCGGTGCGCGGGTTGAAGTTGCCGATTACAAGCGCTATGCCGGTGACTTTGTGCTCTGGAAACCGTCTGCTGAGCATGAACCTGGCTGGCCAAGCCCCTGGGGAAGAGGGCGGCCCGGCTGGCATATAGAGTGTTCTGCAATGGCGGAAAAGCATCTCGGTGACACTGTGGATATCCATGGCGGAGGACAGGATTTATTGTTTCCCCACCACGAAAATGAGCGCGCACAGAGTTGCTGTGCACACGATGGTAAACCGCTCGCTCGGTATTGGATGCACAATGGTTTTATCAACATCGACGGCGAAAAAATGTCTAAATCGCTGGGCAATTTTAAGTTGGTAAGCGATTTGCTGACCCAGTATCCAGGCGAGGTTATTCGCTATGTGGTGCTCTCGGCACACTACCGCTCAGAACAAAATTTCCATGTCGAATTACTCAATGCAGCGTGGCGCTCACTGGATAGTTTGTACGGTTTTTTGCGCACCGCAAATGACCTAGATGCACTTGCGGTAGACTTAAAGGCAGCCGCTGGATATAAGGCGTTATTGGACGATTTAAATACGCCCATAGCGCTCAGTGAACTGCACCGCTTGGCGCGCGATATGCAGCAGGCAACTGGGCAACGGCGACAACAACTAAAATATGAGCTGTTGGGGGTCGCAGATCTACTCGGGTTATTACAACAAAACCCGGATGATTGGTTTACCCGTGCGCGCGGCAATGATGCAATGGCGGCGGACGAGATCGAGGCAGCCATCAGCGCAAGGCAGTCGGCAAAGTCGTCTGGCGATTATGGAACTGCCGACGAAATACGCAAGAACCTCGCAACTCGCGGCGTCATTCTCGAAGATAGCCGGCAGGGCACCCAATGGCGGCGAGGGTGAATAATCGACCGTCGGTTAAACGGAGACCGATGCCGAGCTGATGTAGGACCTGTCTGATACCTGCTCCGGGCCGCTGTTTAATATCTGCATAATCGCGACAACCGCTTTTTCTGCGACCGCTCGGTAGCTGCCAAATTGGGCGCCATAGACGCCTAGGTAGCGCGCATTTTCGAGGATCAGCAGGCGCCGTTCCCAAGCGTTGGCGGCGCTGCGAGTCAGGGGTTTCGTCTTTAAGCCAGACCAGGCATCGCTCGGTGCATGCCGGAAGTGGGGGAAGTGGTAGCGCAGCGCATTCGTCAAGTAGTCGACGTCGGCCATCGAGGTTTCCACCCGGTCCGGGCTTCCAGAAAAAGCGCGTTCAGCCCCCCCAACGAGGGTGCCGCCGCGCCATGGAATAATCGCTATACGGGGCCCATCATCCGGCCCGTCGACGTAGAATCGCCGATCACTCAGCGGTTCGCGAAATTCTATATAGGTGCTTTTAATCAACTCGGAGCGCGGAAGTTGTCCCAGCGCGCCGATAGTTTGCTTGATCTGATCGCCCCACGCGCCGCCAGCGTTGACCAAAAAACGGCAATCAAAGGCGCGTGAGCGCGAGCCTTTGGTTACCCGCACTCGATAGCCATCGTCGGTCGGTTGCGCACCGTCAAAGCTGACCGGGCAAAGCGCCATAGCACCGTGCTGCTTGGCAGATCGGAGTACTTCTTTTGTTAATTGGGCGTCATCGGATTGGGCGTCGTGCAAGGCAAACACAGCGCGTAAATTATGCTGATTTAAACCGATTAGATCGCGCCATTGATCCTCAGGAATACGCCGATGCCAAGGTAGATTTGTACCCGCCGACAGACAATCGCGGAACGTCAGTTGCAGAGCGACACGCCAAGGTTTTTGTTGGCTATGGGAATAAATCGGTACATAGAACCAGTCGCCATCGACTAAGTCAGGCGCTATTGAGGATAGGATTTCATGCTCTACAAGACGCTCTCGTGCTTGGAGCAGAGACAGCGGCGCCATGTATTCTAACCCCGGGCCGATCAGCTTGCCGGACTTTGACGAGTTACCCGTCCCCCAGCCACGCTTCTCGACGATAATAGTGGAGAGACCGTTGATCGCTGCTGCTTGCGCTATTCCCGCACCAAGAATACCGCCGCCGATAACGCATAGATCAAAGTGCGTCGACATGGTAGCACTGCTGTGCGGTATGTAGATTCATGAATGGGACTCTCAACGCTAAGATGCAGACAATAGTTTTCCGATATCAAAAGTTTCCACTAGGTCGGCCCCCGCGGCAATTAATGCTCTCGCCTCGCCAATATCGCCTACTTCATAAACGACTGTGGTCGACGCTATCTTGTCGAGCGCCGAGGATTCGGGCAGCGCCACCTTATCTATAAATACATATTCAGGAAGTATGCCCTTGATTTGCTGTCCCTGCAAATCCATCCAGTCATTTAGTACTACGCCGGTGCGCTGCCAGTTGGCCTTTGCAGCTAATGCGATCAATGGATAATCAGAGCTGATAATGATCAACTGCTTTGGTAATTGCAGGCGATAGGGTTCTAGAGCATCGATCAACATGTGGCGGTCAAAGCGAACCAGACTCGCGGTCTTGATTTCCAAAAACACATGGACTTCGGGGTGGCGCAACAGAATGTCATTGAGGATGTCGAGTTTAACGATTTTTTCAGCCTCGAACGCAACGCCGAATCGTTCTGATTCACTCGCTGGCAGTCGGACTAACTCATCGACCCTGTGATCCACAACCATGCGATCGGCGTGCTCGATGCCGCTAACCCTTCCCATACAGGCATCGTGGTAGATCACGGGTTGGCAGTCGGCACTAAACTGAATATCAATTTCGACAAACAACGCGCCGGCTTCGATCGCTGCGATAATCGCAGCTCGGGTGTTTTCCGGTGCCCGGGCACGGTAGCCTCGATGCGCAACGAGTTGGTCGGCGCGCATACCTAAACCGCAATGGTCGGCGGGTGACTAAACCCGCTGCGATGGACTAAAAATGCTATGCTTACAACCTCCATTGACGAGCATACCCAAATGTCTTTAGTGCTATTTGAAGTTCGTGATCATATTGCCCTGATCACTTTGAACAATCCACAAAAAAGAAACATGTTGACGCTTGAAGTGTGCGATCAGATCACCGAATATGTTGCCCAGGCAGAGGCTCATACCGAGGTGAAAGCGTTAATAGTGACTGGCGCTGGGAGTGCCTTTTGTGCCGGTGGGCAACTTTCGGACATCCATCCGAACTCTAAGATACTGAACCGCATTTACAGTGGTTTTTTAAGTATTGCCCAGTGCACGATTCCAACGGTCGCTGCGGTCAATGGACCGGCGGTAGGCGCAGGATTTAATATGGCGGTCGGTTGCGATGTGCGCATCGTGACCGAAAATGCGCGCTTTGAACCGCGATTTTTCGGTTTGGGCTTGCATCCCGGTGGCGGCAACAGTTGGATGATGCGACAGTTATGCAATTGGGATACTGCGGCGGGCATGTTACTTTTCTCCCAAGCGTTGACCGGCGCCGAGGCAGTGGCAAAAGGCCTAGCTTGGGAATGTGTCGACAGCGACGCATTGCTTGATCGAGCGATTGCCTATACTGCCAATATACGGTCGACGCCGAAAGAACTGCTGGTGCGAACCAAACAGACGTTGCGCAGTGCCGATGCCGGCAAGAGCCACGATGAGATCATCGACATTGAAACTGAGCATCAGGTGTGGTCGTTACAACAGCCCTATGCGCAAACGGCGATCGCCACCATGATGAAAAAAATTAGTAGCGACACCGATGTCTGAACCTGCGGCGTAACGGATTCAATAGTTATGAAAGGAAAGTTTGGGCTCAAAAACGGCTTCGTGGCGCAGTGTCGATGACTGCGTTAAGCCGGCGCCGCCGCGATCGAAGGTACAACAAAGCGTTATCATCAGCTTCATCGCTGAGTATCGGATCTGTATCTCCGGATTGAGTCTTGCTCGCTCAATGATTAAAATACGCCGCAACTTTTGCTAGCAAAGAACGCTCATAGCATTTCACGGGTGATTTATAGGGATTTTTATGCGCACAATCATGCATGCCAAAATACACAAGGCTACGGTGACTGAAGCCAACCTAAACTACGTTGGTTCGATTACCATCGACGAGGATCTGCTCGATGCGGCGGGTCTTTGGGCCAACGAAAAAGTGCTGGTGGTGAGTAACACTACGGGCGTCCGGCTCGAAACCTACACCTTGGTCGGTCAGCGCGGTTCAGGTTGTATCTGCATGAATGGCGGCGCGTCGCACTTGATAGGAGAGGGTGAAGAGATCATTATTATTGGATTTATGCTCACCGACACACCGATTTTGCCGCGGGCCATATTGGTGGATAAAGACAACCGGTTTGTCTGTGATATGAGCGAGACAGCGCTAACCACCACCGACGATCTCTTGTGATCAGGTTACAAGTCGGCGCTATTTGTTTTTTAGTGTCAGGGACAACCCTAGCGCAACTAGATTGAGAGGCATTTATAGACGCTGTTTACTTTAGCGTTTGGCTTAGACGTTTGGCTGCGACCTCTGGCTTAAAATAGAAGCAAGAATGGGTGCAGAATTTGATGCGATATCATCAAAATAAACATTCAATTACTTCTGCTTTATACTTTGGAGCCGTGCTTCGTAAGAATGGGCCATCATCTTGACTTTTTTCATCAGAATCAATTATGCCGATATTGATGCAAGTGTCGGTATCACCCATTAATTTTGCGTCTAAATGATAAGCCGCGCTTCCCGAAGACCAAAATTCAAAGTCATAGTTACCGGCAGGAAGACTGATTTTTTGTACACCTTTGGTGCTATTTTTTGTACACCTTTGGTACCAAAAGAAGCAAGTATTGTTTTGTTATTGGTCAAGTAAACGATATGACTCGCAGGCTTCATATCAGATTTCATAGACAGTATTACGTTGGATGTCTGGTTTTGTTCAATTTTTGCGCTTTGACAGCCAAAAAGACACAGACAAATAAACATTAATGCTTGTTTCATCACACCCTCTCCACATGCTTCAATAAATACGTAATTATTGATAAAAAAATCGCACTCAGGTGTCTCTTGCCGGGCATTGGTCGATCCTTTATCCGCGACGAGTCGCTGGAAACCCAATTAACCATCAAGTGCGCAAAGAATCAGGAATTCGAAGAACTAAATCTTGGCAACGGCAGCTTTAATAAAAATCCTTTTTCAACTAAATCAACTTAACTATCGATCAACTTAACTATCGATCAACTTAACTATAGATCATTTAAACCATCTTTTTTTTTGATGCTCTCAAAATTCAAAGGTGCTCTCAAAATTCAAAGATGCTTGCGCTAATAAAAAAGCTGCCATTGACTAAAATAGTGTAGTGCTCAAATTTACGATTATGTCGATCTCGATAGCGCACTCTTTTGGCGGATGATCGCCGATATCCAATGAGTTATGAACAGAACATTGTTGCCGGCTTTTCATCTAAGTTATGGGGTGAAAGGTCGAGGCCAATTGATTGCAGCGCAAGGCATTTGTCGACCGTGGTACGCAAAAAAGGCGCGCCGACGATTTAGAGCTATTGACAAGCTCACACCGCTTATACACCGGCCCTATGACCTGTGCTTAGGGAGAATGGAATATAGACATCTGATTTTTCAAGAAAAATGGGGTGGACGACGGGGATTGAACCCGCGACCACCGGAATCACAATCCGGGGCTCTACCAACTGAGCTACGTCCACCATTGATCGATCGATTCTAGCTTGCTACTCGATCGGGTCTTACTAACAAACAACTTTTCTACTGCCTATCGCGGATGCAATTTTTTGCTTCGCGGCGATTAATTATCTCTGCAGCCTTGCCGCATCACAAACGCCCTGAGCTCAATCGCGAGTCCCCGGCGCTCTAGCAGACTACCTCCTGGCTTTGACGCTGCGTCATTATACCGGCTAAGTTGCGCATCGCAATCAATAGATGAATTTGCGACGAGTAAGTTTATAGCGACCCAAAACGATCAGCATAACGCTATTGTTATGCTACCTAGAGGACAGGTGAGTACGGGTCAAAAGATGGCGCAAAAGGACGCCTCAAAAGATGGCGCAAACAATCTCAAGCAACGCCCTGATAACAATAAGTACTTACCTAAAGCTGCCGGCCTCAGGCTAGCGAGCTGCGGCCATAAGGGAGAAAAAGGGGCCCTGATCGGGAGATTATGCGACTTAAAATCTCTGTTAATTTGTGGGGGAATTAGTCTTTGATCCCCATGAGTCTATGATATGCGTCACATCACTAGACCATTGCCGATTAAAGATTGATGCTGGTAGTTTGAAGTTGACAGCGTCGCTGTCAGCGCAGCTGCACTAATGACTGGATTATGTCGCTGAAGCTCGTCACCTGGGCGAATACTGTAGCCACGACTATTGCCACACTGACGCCCACACCTGTTCAAAAACTGCGCTCAGGCTGCCGCGTCGGTTGCTATTGCTGAGTATGTTACTTTGCTACTGTGAGCTGGTTTTAGAGGCTTGGGGCTTGGGGCTATAAGAGCCGTCACAAACCAGACCAAAACTCGCCTTCGCGTCTACGTCCGTCGTTGAAGAAATAACAGCAGCCAATAAGTGTTTTAACGACACCTATTGGCGGCTGTTAAGGCAACTTTACTAGCTGATGCGCTGCCGATTAGCCATAACGTCGGCTCTGTTCTTCATTATATCATCACGCCGAGCATTAATAGTTGCCTTGTTTGCAACGAGCGAGTCAGCGTTTTCCATTGACTTAGCCATAATCGCTTCAATACGGTGACTATTTGCTGAGGCATTGCTTTCGATGGCGGCCATGCCTGCTGCATTGGCCGCTACCATAGCCGCATTGCTTTCTGGCGTGGCATTTGCTGGTCGCAGATCTCCGTCAAGCAAACTCGCATTTGCAGCTATCTGTTCAGCATTAAAGTCAACAATGGCTGCGTTTGCATCCATGATGCCTGTGTTGATTTCGATGAGTCTTGCATTGATTGCTGCAAGCTCTTCACTGACATCTAATACCGCTGAGTTCATTGACGAGCGGTGGTTTAAAAACGCAAGCGATGCAGAGTTGAGTGACGCGTTTATGCAGTTCTCTTCAACATCCGATTGCGAGTCGTGGCTGTCTAGTATCGCCGCTCTGTTTGCGAAAAGCTCGTCTGTATTGGCGTTTGCCAACTGACGATTGCCCATGAATGCTGCAGCATAATTACTCAATATCATAAGTCGGTTTTCTTCAATCATTGAACGCGATTGATAAATTGACGCTTTGTTGTTCATGACCGCAGTATC
>CALGJN010000105.1:0-15876 GCA_937920185.1 uncultured Cellvibrionales bacterium
ATCGTAGCGCACGCGCTCCGAGAGCCGCTGCGCCTCGACCAATTTATCCAGCGAACGCAACTGCTCGAGGCGCACCGCCAACTCCTCCTGAATCCGATCTGCAGCGTCAACGACACGATCTCTCGGGGTGACGTAGTGCGATTTTGGGTAAATAGTCACCCTCGGTATCCTACGCAATACCTCCCCGGTTAAGGGGTCAAACAAAGTGAGATTTTCGACCTCATCGTCGAACAACTCGATACGAATGGCCTCGAAGTCAGAGTCGGCGGGGTAGACGTCGATAACGTCACCACGCACCCGATAAGAGGCGCGATCAAAGTCGACATCGTTACGCCGATATTGCAGCTCGGCTAAGCGGCGAAGGACTGCTCGCTGATCGATCTGCTCTCCACGCGACAGGTGCAAAACCATTTTCAAATAGGACTTGGGATCGCCCAAACCATAAATCGAAGAGACCGTAGCCACAACGATAACATCGGAGCGCTCCATCAGCGCCTTGGTCGCCGATAGGCGCATCTGTTCAATGTGGGAGTTGATCGATGCATCCTTTTCGATAAAGGTGTCCGACGATGGCACGTAGGCCTCGGGCTGGTAGTAATCGTAATAAGAAACGAAATATTCAACCGCATTGTTCGGAAAAAATCCTTTGAACTCGCCATATAACTGGGCTGCCAGTGTTTTGTTGTGTGCCAGCACAATGGTCGGTCGCTGCACCGCCTCGATCACCTTGGCGACGGTAAAGGTTTTGCCTGACCCGGTAACGCCCAGCAACGTCTGCGATGCCAACCCGTTGTTCAGACCTTCAACCAACCCGGCGATGGCCTCAGGTTGATCGCCCGCCGGGACGTAGTCACTGACCACATCAAAGCGTCGCATGGCCTCGTCTTTTTCGGCATTCAACATGGGGCTAGCCCCGACATCTTTGCGGCAGCGCAAAGTTTGGAAAAGTAGGCTGAATTTTTGTTCTCTAAGCTCGTAATGAGTCCCTCCACCGACCGATCCTCGATCAACTCGCGAAAACTGTGCTTTTTGACGCCAACATAGGTAATGCCTTTAAAGCGCACATCGACAGTAACCCAACGATCATCCGACGCGCGCTTGACCATTAGGTCGAGATATAGGTCGGGGAGTAATTTAGAGTTCAGTACTAACTGCACCCAACCTCGGGAACCGCGCTGATTGACCAACACATCGTGGACTGAAAACGTCTGACCATCGTAATATTTGAGACCCTCGAACGCATAACGGCGCAACGTGCTTTCGACCGCTGCAGAAAGCGTCCGCGCACGCGGCTCATTCAATTGTGCGTACATCGTTTTTCCAACCAGGGCGCGGGTCGTAGAAGCAGCATCCCACAGCGGTGCCATATGGGTATCTAGATACCGATCATACGCGACAGGATCCATTCGATAACGATCGGCATTTTTAACCAGCTCGGCGCTGGCCGCCGACACCTTCGCGTGGTACTCGCTTTTGAGTTCAGCCGCCCACTGCGGCTGAACTGCCTTATTTTGCTCGGCGAACGCCGGCGCTGCCGAGCCAAAAAACGACACTAGCGAGAGCACCACAGCCGCTCGACGAAGCCGCAACAACACCCCCAACGTGCATGCTAAACGCACCACTATAACGAAACATAAAAACAAAAAAGGTAAAGCCACGAAAGGTACAGCCACGCAGTGATCTGAATGTTAGTATAACGCTTAACAGCGGCAATCGGATTGCTATCAAGATATTTTTCCTCGACGTCAGTCAGGCGAGATATCACCACCCTCGCACTGCGATGCGCAGCGAGCGAGATACCCTCGATGGCCAACGCCTATCGAAAACCCAATGCCCGCACTATAGCCCTTTGGGGCAGGCGTCTAAGGGTCTCAAGGCACGGTGTTTTACCCAGCCATCAAGTATCCACAACAAACCTCAAGCACGAAGCAGAATAGGTTGACTCGACACACGCTCAGCCCTAAAATGGCCAACCTTAAAGAGACGCCGTTCCGCCTTAGCTCAGTTGGTAGAGCAAATGACTGTTAATCATTGGGTCGCTGGTTCGAGCCCAGCAGGCGGAGCCAATTACTCTTCTTAAAAGCGTCACATAAACCGCCATAAATCCCTTAATAAAAAACGATGATGGAATCCAACCGGTAGATATCTGAGCGTAGATAAATACGATGTCAGATAAACCGATTGCGTGTAACGCCGTGTGCAGAGATCATAACAACGTGATTCACAGCGGCGCATGACAACGTTGCAACCACGCCAGCAAGCCAGCTTTTGGCGCTGAAATACAGGACAAAGACCCGCCTAATATCCTAATATAAAGCAAAATTATTCGCGATGATGACCACGGAGGATAGATTGACGACGATAGATTATTTTCGCCCCCTTTACCCGTTCCTGCTCGGATGGGCCTTGCTGCTGTCGACATCGACGTTCCATCACCTCGGCCTTGTCAATGGGTTGGCACAGTTGGCGCTATTCACCGTGGTCGTCTGCGTGCCTATCTGGCGTACCGGCCGCATGAGCTACGTCGATATCGGTTGGCCTTGGGGTTTGGTTTTGTTGGGTGGCCTCAGCTACTGGCTCAGCGATGGCTATTGGGCCCGTTCCTTGGCGGTCAGTGCGGTACTCGTTGCCATCGGACTGCGGATGGGCTTGGGCGCGCTAAAAATGTGGCGATTGGGTCTGTTAGAGAGGGAGTTCCCACGTTACCAATATCAACGCCTGCGGTGGCAGAGAGATGGCAAGACCAATGTGGCGCTGGCGCTGCAAGTGGATGCCGCTGCTCAGGGCTTGGCCAACGCGTCATTTTTAGCACTACCAATTTTTATCATTGCCTCGAACAGAAGCACAGAATTCGCGCCGCTCGAACTGATGGGCCTGGCAATCTGGCTCCTGGCATTCGGCTTGGAGACCGTCGCAGACTTGCAAAAAATCCGCTTTTTGCGCGCAATGAAACTGGCAGGGAAATCCCGTCAGGTCTGCAACATCGGACTATGGCGCTACTGTAGGCACCCCAATTATTTTTATGAATGGATGGTTTGGAACAGCCTGCTCGTTGCCGCTCTGCCATCGTGGCTGGCACTGCGGGGTACTGAACATATCATGCTTTGGCTATTGCTCGGCGCCGGTCTGTTGTTTACCTCGCGAGTGATGTACAGCACCTTGGTATACGTCACCGGTGCGGTGCCATCAGAGCATTACTCGCTGCAAAAAAGGCCTGATTACGAGGCTTACCAACAGCGCACAAATCGCTTTTTCCCAGGCCCGCAACGTCCACCCCAGTGAGGTAACCCAGCGGGAGGGGAAAGTACCCAGGTCATGCTATTGCCTGCCAACGGCGCTTAATACATAACGCTTAATAAATAGCGCTTAATAAGTAGCGCTTAAATCGCAGCCTCCGTTTATTGGCGTGAACGCATAGAGCGACAACTCAGCGATTGCGTCACTGACTGTTTTTCTTACCGACTGTTTTTCTTACCGACTGTTTGGTTTACCGGCTGTTTGTATTACCGGCGGTGGGTACAAAAAATAATCTATACCGCTGGCTATGGCGCGCGCTGCCAAGATTTTGTCTGATATAAAAACCCAACGTAACCGCGAACAAAAAGCGTACCGTCATCCAACCAAACGCGCGCGCGGTGTGTGGTGCCAGTTTTTGGGTCAAACAGGGTTCCTTTGCGCCAGATCAGTTTTTTTAAAGTCAACCCATTAATCACCTGCATCCCGATGACTGGCTTACCGCGCAAATCACCCTTGCAGGCAACACAGGTTGGATTCGGCTCAGCGATATTGTGTAATTCGAGCACATTTGCATACAATTTACCGTCATCAATCCGCACCCCAACCGTGGATTCAAGCTCACCGCCGTCATCAAATGTATGCCACAGGCCCGATGGATCTGGAGTACTTTCAGCTAGCGCGTTCAGCGAAAGCAACAACATGAAAAAAATCGGCGATGCTTGCATGATCCGTTGGTCTCCGGTGATTTAGCCGCTATTGATACTAAACGCGCATCGCGGCAGTGGGTGATTTTGCCTCTAATGCAATATTAAAGACCCATCGTGCACTCTAGATAAAAGGCAGCAAGATTAATAGCCCCAAGCCAAGTAACAACAGCCCTGAGCTGAGAAAAACAGCCCTGAGCCAAATAAAAACAGTCCTGAGCCAAGTAAAAACAGCCCTGAGCTGCGTAAAAACAGCCCTGAGCCAAGTAAAAACAGCCCTGAGCCAAGTAAAAATAGCCCTTAACGCCCACCTCTCTTAGCCTGTCGATCATGCTTGATGTCTTACAAAACAGGCGATTGAGAACTGACGCACCTCGATCATGCTTAGCGTCAATTTTGTTCGCAACGCAGCGCTTCGGCGCTGCCAGCGACGCCACCTAGCTGGCGATCGCCGCGCTCGGGTCGGTATATGCGTAACCCAGAGTTTGCGACACCGCTCGGTAGGTGACCATCCCGTGATGCACGTTTAAGCCGGCAAGCAGGTGTCGATCAGCGGCGAGCGCCTGCAATCCGCGATCCGCCAATTTGCTGATGTACGGCAATGTCGCATTGGTCAGGGCAAAGGTCGAAGTCCGTGCCACCGCGCCAGGCATATTGGCAACGCAGTAGTGGGTAATATTATCGACGCTGTAGGTCGGCTCATCATGGGTGGTCGCTCTGCTGGTTTCGAAGCAACCGCCCTGATCGATTGCCACATCGACCACCACCGAATGTGGCTTCATCAGCTTTAACATATCGCGCGTCAATAATTTGGCCGCCGCCGCACCGGGGACCAAGATGGCACCAATGATCAAGTCTGATCGTGTCGCCTGTTCACGAATCGCCTGAGTGGTGCTAAACAGCGTGTTAATGCGGTCGCCGTAGAGCTCATCGATGTACCTCAGTCGCGGTAGACTGCGATCGACAATGGTCACGTCGGCACCCAACCCAAGGGCCACCCGCGCGGCGTTTAACCCAACCACTCCGCCACCAAGGATACAGACCTCAGCAGGGGCCACGCCGGGCACACCGCCGAGCAATATTCCAGAACCGCCAAGGGAATTTTGCAAGCACAGAGCGCCCTGCTGGGCGGACAATCGTCCGGCCACTTCCGACATCGGCGCCAACAATGGCAACCCACCAGCGTCATCGGTGATGGTTTCGTAGGCGATAGCGGTCACGCCTGAATCGACCAATAACTCGGTTTGACGTGGATCGGGCGCGAGGTGTAAAAAGGTGAACAGCAACTGCCCCCGCCGCAACATCTGGCACTCGCTGGGCTGCGGTTCTTTGACTTTAATGACCAGTTCGGCACGGGAAAAAATTTCTTCGGCAGAGACAACAATCTCGGCGCCGGCGGCGACGTAATCCGCGTCGTTGAGACCGACACCGACACCGCCGTCACGTTCAATCATCACCCGGTGACCGGCGCCGACCAATTCACTTACCCCCGCTGGGGTCAGGCCAATACGGTATTCTTGATTTTTAATTTCTTTGGGTACACCTATCAACATCTGAGCTACTCCGGTAGGGAATTCGGTCTCGGAATGAAGTGCGCTAAACCGCGCTTTGTGCGGCTATTCGACACCTTATGGCAGCCTAGTGTATTACGAAAAACGCAGGGGAATATGCGCTTTAGACTTTATAAATAATATTTTTCAGAAGATTATTCTGTTATTGTAAATAAAATATCATTTACGTTCTAAAAAGTTATTATTATGCAGAAACACCATAAGCTTGACCTTATCGATAAAAAAATCCTCCGTGAACTACAACGCAACGGTCGCATCACCTTTGCCGAACTCGCCAGTCGCGTCGGGCTATCCACCAGCCCCTGTCTCGAACGGGTCAAAAAAATGGAGCGAGAAGGTGTCATTCAAGGCTACACCGCACTGTTAAACCCGAACTATTTGAACGCTGGGTTGGTGGTGTTTGTCCAGATCAGGCTGGTTCGTACCGCCCAAGACATATTTGAAGATTTTAAAGCCGCAGCCGTGCGTCTGGATGAAGTTCAGGAGTGCTATCTGGTATCGGGCAACTTTGACTATTTGATCAAGGCGCGAGTGGCGGATATGGATGCCTATCGAAAATTTCTCGGCGAGACATTACTGACCTTGCCCGGCGTACAGGAATCGACCAGTTACGTGGTGATGGAGCAGGTCAAGGAGACCATGAACATTCCGATCTCCTATGGCGGTTGAGGATGCCGCTGGTGCACACTTTGCTGGGACGCTCAGTGCGCCTAACGGACTAAAACGTGCATCACGCCAATCGGCACCTAAAAAGGCGCCGATATGGAAGCGCTTTGCCAGCCTTAACCCAGCGCTGCGGCGTGAAACGCGATGTGCTCGCCGATAAAACTGGCGATAAAGAAATAACTGTGGTCATAGTTCGGTTGGAGTCTGATTTGCATTGGATAGTCAGCACGGCGCGCGGCCTCGATCAATAAGTCTGTTTTTAATTGCTCGGTCAAAAAATTATCCGCCTCGCCCTGATCGACCAATACCGGCAACCGCACCTCGGCTTCACCGACCAACGCCACGGTGTCGTAAGGCGCCCAAGTCGCTCGGTCATTTCCCAGATAACCGCCGAGCGCTTTCTCACCCCAAGGACAGCTGAGCGGCGAACAGATCGGTGCAAATGCCGAGACCGATTTAAACTGCGTTGGGTTTTTCATCGCGATAGTCAATGCACCATGTCCGCCCATACTGTGGCCGGAAATGGCTGATCTTGAAGTGTCGATAGGAAACTCTGCGGCAATCAAGGCTGGCAATTCATCGACGATATAACTGTACATGCGATAGTGCGCCGCCCATGGTTGTTCGCTGGCGTCGACATAAAACCCCGCTCCCAAGCCCATATCGTAAGCCCCATCGGGATCATCTGCTACGTCGTCGCCGCGTGGACTGGTATCTGCGCAAACAATCGCCATGCCGTGTTCGGCGGCATATTGCTGCGCGCCAGCTTTTTGCACAAAGTTCTCGTCGCTGCAGGTCAATCCGGACAGCCAGTACAGCACCGGCAACCGATTGCCTTTAATATTTACCTGAGGGGGCAAGTAAATGCTAAAGGTCATGGGGCAATTAAGCACATTTGAAGCATGCCGGTAACGCTCTTGCCGACCACCAAAGCTGTGATTGACGCCGATCTGCTCGAGCGCCATTTAGAACTCCACCACCGAGCGTATGCTCTCACCAGAGTGCATCAAATCGAAGGCCTTATTGATGTCTTCGAGCGGCATTTTGTGCGTAATCAAGTCGTCGATATTGATCTTGCCATCCATGTACCAATCGACAATGCGTGGCACATCGGTACGCCCACGTGCGCCGCCAAAGGCAGTACCGCGCCAAGAGCGACCAGTCACCAGTTGGAACGGTCGCGTGGAAATTTCTTTTCCCGCACCGGCGACACCGACAATACAACTCTCGCCCCAACCCTTGTGGCAACACTCGAGCGCCTGGCGCATCACCTCGACGTTGCCAATGCACTCAAAGCTGTAATCGACACCGCCACCGGTCACCTCAACAATGTGATCGACCAGATTATCGACGTCATTTGGATTGATAAATTCGGTCATGCCAAACTGCCGGCCGAGCGCTTCTCTAGCGGGGTTTAAGTCGACACCGATAATGCGAGTAGCACCGACCATCGCGGCACCCTGAATTACGTTCAAACCAATGCCGCCCAAACCGAACACCGCCACCGTGGAACCCGCCTCGACTTTCATGGTGAATGCTACCGCGCCGATACCGGTGGTCACGCCGCAGCCGATATAACAAATTTTATCGAACGGCGCATCCTTGCGCACCTTGGCCAGCGAGATTTCTGGCAGCACCGTGTAGTTGGAAAAAGTGGAACATCCCATGTAGTGCAAGATCGGCTTGCCCTCAAAAGAAAACCGACTGGTACCATCCGGCATCACCCCCCTGCCCTGCGTTGCGCGCACCGCCTGACAGAGATTAGTTTTTGGATTTAAGCAAAAATCGCACTCGCGACACTCAGCGGTGTACAGCGGTATAACATGATCGCCGCGCTTTAAGTGCTTGACGTCGGGCCCAACATCGACCACCACACCAGCGCCTTCGTGTCCCAAAATTGCTGGGAAGGCGCCCTCGGGGTCATCCCCCGACAGCGTAAAAGCATCGGTGTGACAGACGCCGGTAGCTTTGATCTCGACCAACACCTCACCAGCCTTGGGGCCCTCTAAATCAACCTCGACGATCTCGAGGGGTTTTCCAGCGCCAAAGGCAACTGCTGCGCGTGTTTTCATGTATTTCTCCTCAAATGGTAATTAAATATCAACGTACTTATGCTACTCATTGACTGCTCGATTGGGCGGCACCTCTAACTCTAGATCTGCGTCACGCCAAACGGCATCCTTGAGGCTCGAGCACCTAAGGTTCGAGCAATTGACTGGACATCAGCGTCCACCGAGCGCGGCAATTCACGATACTTTATAGGCAAACTGAGGGTTTTTTTGCAACATCCCCTCGCGCATACGCCGCATACCCACCAGCCAGCGATCGTAGTCATCGCCCTTGCGCTGCGCGTATTTGGCGACCTCTTGGTGGGGTAAGATCAAAAATCGTTCGGCAGTCATGCCTTCGATCACCGCATCTGCCACCTCATCAGCACTCATCACCCGGTCGCTGCCACTGATACCGCGGCCACCCTCGGTCATGCGGGTTTCAACGTATAGTGGGCAAACCACCGACACCTTGATGCCATCATCCCCGTGGGTAATAGCCAGTGATTCGGCAAATCCGAGCGCGGCGCTCTTGGTGGTCGAGTACGCGGCATCGCCGATCTGGCAGAGCAGGGAAGCGCCCGAGGCAACGTTCACCAAGTAACCACCACCGCGCCGGATCATGTCTGGTACCAGCGCTCGCGCAGCGTACACGTGCGCCATCACGTTGACCTGCCAACTGGCGGCCCACTGCTCATCGCCAGCCGACGCCGCCAACCAATCCGGCCCATCGGTGAGGGCCACACCGGCGTTGGAGACAAACACATCGATCGGTCCAAACGCCTCCTCGGCCTCGGCGATCAGCGCCCGAATATCAGCTTCGATGCCGACATCCGCTTGAACGGCGAGACCAGACAAACTCACTGCGACCTCTTCCGCCGCGGATTGATCGATATCAGCTACCACCACGCGGGCGCCCTCGGCGGCAAATTTTTTGCACAGCGCGCGACCAATACCATGGGCTCCGCCAGTTACTACGACCACCTTATCTGCATACATCACCTGCTTGTCCCCCATTTTAAGCTAAATTTCATCATCTATACCGGTGAGCTTTTGTTGCGTCGTAAAAGCTCAATTTGGGTATACACAAACATTATTTTAAACCCCGCGTTCGACCTCAAAGCGATCACCAAAGTCGCCTAACCCCATGCCATAGCCAGCATCTTCAGCGCCGCCAACGCCAGCACCAGTGCCAATAAAATTTGCAAGGCGCGCGATGATGCGCGGTGGGTGGCCAATTCCGCACCGATCAAACTGCCGGCAAATGCCGCCAGTACCAGCCAACCAATGCCGGACGGCCAGACTTGTGCGCTCAGCCAATACCCTCCCAGTCCCGCCAGTGAGTTGAGTAGTATAAACCCAGCGGCCAGCACAGCACTAGCGCGTATCGAGCACCAACCAGTCAGCACTAAAATCGGGCTCAAATAGACCCCTCCACCAATGCCAGTAAGACCAGCGGCAAATCCCAGTAGCGCCCCGAGCGCCAGGACCAGGTAGCTATTGGGTTGCGTCTCGGCAACCGCGGCCAACGGTCGCACCAACATACGACCGGCGGCTAACAGTAATAGCCCCCCTAGCAGCAACCGATAGGCGTCGGCATCAATGTGCAATGCGCCGCCGACAAAGGCCATTGGCGTGGAGGCCAGCACCAGCGGCCAAAACAAACCAGTGGGCATCAAACGGCGGGGTTTAAAGCGGTATAGCAACCAGCAGGTGACGACCACATTCATAACCAGAGCCGCAGGTCGCATTTGCTCTGGAGCCAGTCCCCAGAGCGCCATAGCGGCCAGATAACCGGAAGCTCCACCGTGACCCACCGAGGCGTACAGCACCGCCAGCAAGACGATGGCGAGCAATAACCAATGGCTGTGGGCAAAGGCGACAAACTCGAACGCCATTAGCCACCGGTCATATTCATAAACCGCACGATGTCGGTGCGATCGGGATCAAAATAATGGCGTTCAGGCTTTTTCTCTATGGCGAAAATAATATGCCGCTTTAGGCGATCGATATCACCGGGGTAGCGACGTAGCACAGCCCGTAAATCGACGCTGTGTTCGTTGCCAAGGCACAATAACAGTCGCCCCTGTGCGGTTAGTCGAACGCGATTGCAGGTGTCACAAAAATTGTTCGACATGGGTGATATAAAGCCGATTTTCGACGGACTATGGGCCACCTGCAGGTAACGCGATGGGCCACCGGTGGATTCGGCGCTATCCAAAAGAGTAAATTCGCTGGCCAGTTGTTGGCGGATCTGGGCGCTGCTAACCTGAGTGCTATTGCGACTGTGGGAGGATATTTCGCCGAGCGGCATCTCTTCAATAAACGAGATATCGAGCCCACGATCGACCGCAAACCGAGCCAAATCGAGCACCTCATCGTCGTTAAAACCTGCCAATATGACCGCATTGAGCTTGACCTTGGCAAAACCCGCATCAGCAGCAGCACGGATCCCGGCCAACACCTGCGCCAGACCGCCAATCCGCGTCAAGCTTTTAAAGCGCTCGGCGCGCAAGCTATCGATGCTAATATTTAGACGTGCCAAACCGGCATCTTTTAATGGTTGCGCCATCTTTGGCAACAGCACGCCGTTACTGGTCATAGTCAGCTCATCCAACCCTGGCAAGCTGGCGACAACCTCGACCAATTTGAGAATGTCACGTCTGATCAATGGCTCGCCCCCGGTCAAGCGAATCTTGCGCACGCCCAAATCGACAAAGGCCGCGGCGGTATCCCGCAACTCTTCAAGGGTCAGTAACTGCGCCCTTGGCAAAAATGTCATATCCTCAGCCATGCAATAGACACAGCGTAAATTACAGCGATCGGTCACCGACAAGCGCAGATAGTCGACAGTGCGGCCAAACGGATCTAGCAAAGAGGTCTTTACAGTCACGGCAATACCAACCTACGTTCGAGTTAACCAAATAGCATCTAGCGGCTGTAGGGTAGCACATCCACTAGGTCATCCACTTGGATGGATTCGCCACTTTTTTGTCTGACAAAGACATCTCCCCAACAGGCCGAGGACAACACGCCGCTGCTTTGATTAGGAAATAGTTCGACGCCGCCGCCGGCGGTCAATCGAGCACGCAAATAGGCCTCTCGGATCTCGCCACGACGGGCAAAACAAGCGCGCGCCTTAAACGTGGCCAGTTGCCCGTCACTGCAGCCTTGAGCTGCGAATAAAAACGGTCGCGCCAAAATACAGGCGGTGACGAATACCGATGCCGGATTTCCCGGCAAACCGATCAGTGGCACTCCGCGCACATGGCCAAACGCCAGCGGCTTGCCCGGTTTAATCGCCACCCGCCAAAAATCAATCGCGCCGACCGCTGCCACGGCGGCTCTAACATGATCCTCTTCACCGACTGAAACGCCACCCGAACAGATAACCACATCGCCTTCAGAAGCGGCCTTGACGAGGATTTCTTGGGTTGCCTGCGCAGCATCTGCGACGTTGCCCAAATCGACTGGCTGCATTCCCCAAGCGCGCACAAGGCCGCATAGCGTGGCGCGATTAGCATTGTAAATCTGGCCTGCCTCGAGCGGCGCGCCGGGCTCGACCAACTCATCGCCAGTAGAAAAAACCGCCACTTTTAAACGTCGATAAACGCTGACATTGCCGACGCCGATGGAAGACAGCATGCCCATTTCCTGAGCGCGAATTCGGGTCCCCGCAGATACCGCTGTACAACCGGCGATAAGGTCCTGACCGCGCCGCCGAACATTGGCGCCGCTGGCAACTTCTGGATCGATGGCGATCCGATCGGCCCGTGGTGTGCAATTTTCCTGCATCGCAACGGTGTCCGCACCGCTCGGCAATTCGCCTCCGGTAAAAATTCGCGCAACGCTCTTTTCTACCAGTGGGCGCGGAGCGCTGCCAGCTACAATCCGCTGCGATAGCGGTAACTCAAAGCCCTGAGCGGCAGCGGCGGCGTAACAAAACGCATAACCATCCATGGCGCTGTTGTCGGCCGGAGGTACGTTGACCATCGCCTCTACATCGACCGCCAGCACCCGACCGAGGCTGTCGGCAATGGACACACACTCGGATGCCACCAACGGCTTAATCGCGCCCGTCAGTTTGATGATCGCCTCTTTAACGGTCAGCATTAGGAGGTTTTTTTGGCCACGTGCTGGACAAAATTGCACGGTTGGTGGGTACTGTCTAACTGCTGCCTAATAATTTTCTGCCAACCGGTTTTGCAGGCGCCGGTGGAGCCCGGCAAACAGAAAATCGCGGTGTTGTTGGCGAGCCCGGCCAGACACCGCGACTGTACCGTCGAGGTGCCTATTTCATCGAAGGAGAGCTGACGAAAGAGCTCGCCAAAACCCTCGATATGCTTATCAAACAGCGGTGCGAGCGCTTCTGGCGTGCTATCCCGGCCGGTAAATCCAGTGCCACCGGTGGTCAGCACTACCTCGATTGCAGGATCGGCGATCCAGGCACTGACCATGGCCCGCATCAGATAGACGTCGTCTATCACCAGCTTACGATCGCCAAGTTGGTGGCCCTCTTGCTCCAAGGCGGCTTGTAGGTAGTCACCACTGGTGTCGGTCTCTGGCGTGCGGGTATCGGAAACCGTCAGCACCGCAATACTGACGAAACGCCTGGCGGTCGATGTATCCTGGCTCATCGCATTAACTCCTCATTAACTCCACATGAACGCCCAGATTAGCGCGACCTGGAAGGCGCGCACAAGTCGCAGCGAGGATTCGCCGGCAGGCTGAAATCCATCCACCGCCCGGCCTTGCCGTCGAAGCGCTGCAACTGCCCGTGCTGGTGGCCATATCCGAGTAACATTGCCATCGCCATAGTCGCCTGCTGACTTCCGATTACGCCGAGCACTGGCCCGACGACACCCTGTGTATCACAGTCTGCCCGCCCCTCTGCGCCCGACGGGTCGATGCTGCAATTAAAGCATGGGCTCTGCTGCCGTTCAAAGTCAAACGCCATCAACTGTCCCTCCCAACCGGTAGCAGAGGCGCTGATTAGCGGCAGGCGACGCGCGCGACAGTGATGATTGAGCAGTCTGCGGGCGGCTAGATTGTCGCTGCAATCGAGCACCAATTGGTAATCGCCGGATAGAAGCTCGGCGGATACCGCCTCGGCATACGTATTGACGATTAAATCTGGATTGACATCCTTTAGCGCGCGCCTTGCGCAATCGACCTTGAGTCGACCACAATCCCCTTCGCGATAGAGTATCTGGCGGTGCAAGTTGCTCTCAGCCACCACGTCAGCATCGCAGATCGACAGCCTACCGATACCCGCAGCAGCTAAGTACAATGTGACAGGGCAACCGAGCCCACCCATGCCAACCACCAACACATGGCTGTTGAACAAGCGGTGCTGACCATCGACTCCGATATCATCCATCAGCAGATGGCGGCTATAACGGGCAAATTGACGGCCATTTAAACGCACAGTAAGCGCTCCGCCCGAGCCAGATCGTCACCGTTATTGATGTTGAAAAATGGCGCGTTTGGCTCCGTTGGCCAATCGATATAAACCGTCTTTAAAGCCGCCATCAACGGTTTAAATCCGCCGTTTTGATCCTCCAACAAGGCCCGTTCGACGGTCGAAAAAACATCTTTTCGCCACATCGAAAAGGTCGGTTGGGCGACCCCGGCATAGCGTGCGCAGGCTATCTGTGCCGAGCCAGTCGAAATGCCATGGTGCAATCTGTCTACCAGATCATCGGGCACAAAGGGGCCATCGCAGGGCACCAGCGCCAGATAGGCGGCGTCGCTTAACCATTCGCACAGCAGCGCACTGTAAAGACCCACTAGCGGGCCTCGAAAACCGTCGAGGGCATCTTTCACTAACGGGTAGGGTAACTGTGCCAGCGACGGCGAACCCACTGGGTCGGCATTGATCACTAATTGACGTACCTGCGGCGCAAATCGATCGGCAACGTGCGCCAACAACGTCCGCCCACCCAACATTGCCTGTGCTTTGTCACCGGTTGCCATTCGGCTGGAACGCCCGGCGGCCAAAATCACGCCATCAACCGATTCCTTCATGGCGACGTTGAACTCTGCGTCCAGCGCTGCAACGCCCGCTGATCGGAGTCCTTAGTATCCACCCAACTGCGCTGACCATCGATCTCGACACTCTTCCACAACAGCGCATGGGTTTTTAAATAGTCCATCAGGAAGTCGGCGGCCTGAAAAGCTGCGGCGCGATGGGAACTGGCAACGCCGACAAACACGATTTGATCGCTTGGCAGTAACTCGCCCACGCGGTGGATCACGCTCACGCCATGCAGTGGCCAACGTTGCTCGGCCGTCGCAACCAATTCGTTTAGCGACGCTTCGGTCATGCCCGGATAGTGTTGCAACGTCAACGAATCGATCCGCGCCTGCTGCTGACAGTCGCGAACCAATCCACAAAATGTCACCAGCGCGCCAATCGCGGCGTCCAATTGGCGCAGGCGTCGATACTCGTCAGCGAGATCAAAGTCTTCGCTCTGCACCACTACGCGACGATACACTGCCCTAGCCACCGGTTACCGGCGGCAGAAAAGCCAGTTCACAGCCATCCGTCAGCGGTTGGTTCCAGTCGGCGATCACGCGATCAATCGATACCAGCACCTGGGGCTCGAGTAGCGCCTCGACCAACAGCGGGTGCTCAATGGCCAACGCATCGCGAACAGCAGATGCGGTGAGACCGTCACTGGCTTCGAAAAGCTCCGGCGCCGTAGCTGCCGAATCCCCCAAACGGCCGAAAAATAATAATTTAATCACCGCCGATATCCCCGGCGCGCCAGTCACCCGACTTGCCGCCGGATTTCTCCAGCAGTCGTGTGTGGCGAATCAACAAATCCTTGTCGATGCCTTTACACATGTCATATACCGTCAGCGCGGCCACCGAAGCAGCGGTCAATGCCTCCATCTCAACGCCAGTTTTACCGCTGGTTTTACACAGCGCGGTCACGGTGAGGCAGTCGCCCTCGAGCGTCAGTTCGATGCTGACCTTCGACAGCGGCAGCGGATGACACAGCGGGATCAGTTCACTGCATTTTTTTGCCGCCTGAATACCGGCGATCCGCGCGGTCGCATAGAGGTCGCCCTTGGGTAGACTGTCGTCGTTTATCGCCGCGACAATCTCCGCGGTCAAGACGATTTGCGACTGCGCAGTAGCGCTGCGCGCGGTCACGGGTTTTTCTGAAATATCCACCATGTGAGCTTCGCCCGCGGCGTTCAGGTGGGTGAGTTTAGACATTGCGATTCCTATGCTTTAAAGCGTGTAAGAGTAGAACACCATGGTAGCAAAGACTGACACCTGGGTGCAGACCTTAAACTCGCCTGACGTTAAATAGCCTGCGCTGAATCATAGACCCTAGATAATGGTCGCGATCTCCGACAACGGCAAGCGATCGATATCCGGCACGCTGGCCTTCCCGGTTGGATCACCCACCAGCAGCAGGAACAAGGGCCGCTCGTAATCCTGCCGGCCGAGGATCCGACTGAGGAATTTCATCGGGCTCGGGGTGTGCCTCAAGGTTGCCAAACCGCAGCGATGCAGCACGGCCATCAAAATGCTCGTGGCGATACCCACGGATTCCGAGGTGTAATAAGTTTTACGGCGCTGGCCATCGGCTTCAGTGGCATTGAACTCAGCCACGATTAACGGTATTCCGGAGA
>CALGJN010000106.1:0-15930 GCA_937920185.1 uncultured Cellvibrionales bacterium
CGCGGGTGATGGATCATTTTTGATGCGGCGCAGGTGACGGATCATTCTTGATGCGGCGCAGGTGACGGATCTTTCTTGATGAATCGCCGGTAATGACTCGCTGGTAGCAAAGTGCTGGTAATAAAGTGCTGGTAATAAAGTGTCACTCGACTGCTTAATCCGAGATTACTCGTGTCTAAAAACAGCACCGCGATACCCGCCGAGGACGGGCGTCGCCTTTAGCTGGAGAGAGTCGGCGGGCGCAGCCGCCGCTTAGCTGCTCGGCAGTGATGCCGTGCTGCACGCAGATCAAAGGGCCTAATTGGCCGCGCCGCTGAGTGGAATCACCTGCCCGTTATTGGCGACCTCGAGCATGTAGCGGATTACCGGCTTGATCTCTTCGAGCCGAAATACGCGGCCGAGGGTGTCCTTTGGATTGATCATCTCCATGTAATCCGCTTCGGAATTAAACTGCTCGACGCTGCTCTGGATCATTTCCGTAGCAGTAGCTCCGAGCCGTAAGAAATTCACCCGGATATCAAGCTCAGTATTCACCGGCCCCCCTGCCACGTGGGCACCATTGAAATCACTCAAATCGCGAGTTACCTCGTAGGCGGCGAGTTCGGTGATTTTTTGCAAAGCGATCTTAGAGCAGACATAAGGCGCCGCATTGGCTAAATTATACGACACCACATCGCTGCCGATATTGATAATGCGACCGAAGCCGTTGACCCGAAAAACCCGCGAGGCCGCCGCAATTAATTGCATTGGACTGATCAAATTGGTCGTCAAGGTGTCGTAGATTTGCTGATCGTCGAGTGTCTCCATCGCGCCAAAGGCACCGGTGCCTGCATTGTTTACCAGCACCGCGTACTGACCGAGTTGCTCGGCGGTGGCCAACGCAGACTGACGATCGGCTGCATCGTTGACATCGCCCGCAGCGAGGTGCGCGCGGGCATCAGAACCGGCGCTCACAGCGGCGGCATTTAACGCCTCGACCACCGGCAACGCGTGCTTTTCGTTGCGGCACATAATCACCACCTGCATGCCGTAGTCCATCAGCGTTTTACTCACCTGCAAACCGATGCCACGATAACCACCGGTAATAATGGCAGATTTACCGCGTAACACTTCTGGGTCAAAAGGTTGGTAGGTCATCGATGGATCTCCATTTATACTGTTATTTATATTAGATTGCTTTTATTAGATTGCTTGTATTAGGTTTCTTATTTTAGATTGCTTGTTTATATTTGCGTCGCTGTGAATCGGCTCTCAAGCGATTCGTTGGCCCGCTTTGGCTAGCCAAAAAATGTACTGCGTAGGGCCTCTTCCAGTGCCGATCAATCGGCTAGTTGAACCACAGTTTTACCAAAGTTTTTGCCTTGAAACATTTCGCAGAATGCCGGTCCAACGCGCTCGATACCGCGCGACATATACTCGATATTGCGCACTTGCCCGCTTGCCAGCCAGGCCATCAATTGATTGCGCGCCTCGTCGTAGCGATCGATCTGGTGGTGGCACATCAACCCGCTCATGGTCGCTTGGTTGGTGACCAACTGAAACAGATTATTGGGTCCGGGCGCCGCTTGATTGGTGTGATAATCGCTGATTGCACCGCATAGAATCAACCGCGCCCGCTCGTTGATATTGTCGATCGCCGCCTGCAGTAGTGGGCCACCGATATTGTCAAAGTACACGTCTACGCCCTGCGGGCAAGCTGCGCTAATCGCCGCTGCCAACTCTGTCGTAGCGCGGTAATTAACCGCGGCGTCGTAACCTAGCTCATCGATCAGGCGCTGGCATTTAGCATCGCTGCCGGCTATGCCGACCACTCGTGCACCCTGCAGCTTGCCAATTTGTCCGGCTATCGAGCCCACCGCGCCGCCAGCGCCGCTGACCAAAAGGGTTTCACCCGGCTTTAACTTGCCAATGTCGGTGAGGCCAAAATAGGCCGACATACCGGTATCACCGAGAATTCCAAGATGATAGCTGGGCGGCGCATCGATTCCAGCCGGCAAGTTCACCAACCAATGTTGGCTGCCATCGGTGATGCTGTACTCTTCCCAAGCAATCCGCGACATCAATAGGTCAGCCACCACGAACGCAGGATTGTTGCTCTCTACCACCCGTCCGAGAGTCAAGCCCATCACCGGCGCGCCGAGTTCCATAGCCGGTAATATATGATCACCACTGCCCTCGTTCATCCAATTTCTAAAGCCAGCATCCAACGACACATAGAGGTTTTGAATCAACACCTCGCCATCTCCGATAGCTCTCAGGGGCTCGGGGTCGATGGCAAAGTTTGCCTCTACTGGCGGCCCATCGGGGCGCGACGCAAGGATTACGCGGTGATTCATGGTCATCGAACACTCTCCACTCAACTGCTGCTATTAGGTCACAACGGCATGGCTATATTTTGCGCAGCCGGCACGCCACGCTTCGGCAAGACAACGACGTTTGGCGGCGCATTGATGGGCGATAGGATCGAACACCGCAACCGCATCTGTATATATAAAACCGTCGTGACTGTTTTTATTGAAGAATACCCACGAACAGCTTAGAATGCAACGATAATTAGAGGTTTACTAACGACACTACAGAGGGCTGCTCATGAGCACTTTTCCAACCCGACAGATTCTCCTTAACTCACGCCCCGATGGACTCCTAAAAGAGTCGGACTTGGTGCGTACCGACGCTGTTCTCGACGAGATCGACGACGGCCAAATCATCATCCGCAACCAGTATCTTTCGCTAGACCCCGCCATCCGCGACTGGATGAGCGAGAGCGATAGCTATCTGCCGCCGATCCCCCTGGGACATCCAGTTTGGTGCACCGTGATCGGTGAGGTGGTAAAGAGCAAAAGTAATATTTACGCGGTTGGCGATACTGTTTGGGGCATGGGTGGCTGGGCCGAATACTCGGTGGCACCGGAAGATTATGTGTTCCCTGCAGACATGAGCCTCGGTCTGCCGATCAATAATCATCTCAGCGTGGTCGGTGCGGTGGGTATGACCGCCTACTATGGCCTGCTCGACGTCGGCAAACCGGTCGCCGGCGAGACTGTGCTGGTCAGCACCGCAGCGGGTGCCGTCGGCTCGCTGGTCGGCCAGATCGCCAAGATCAAAGGCTGCCGCGTTGTCGGCATGGCTGGCACCCAGGAAAAATGCGATTGGTTGATCAATGATCTCGGCTTTGACGATGTGATTAATTACCGTGAAACCGACGATATGGCCGCAGCGATTGCCGCCACCTGCCCAAATGGGGTGGATATCTTTTTCGACAACGTCGGCGGCGACATTCTCGATGCAACCCTGCTCAATCTTGCACAAAAAGCGCGGATTATCTTTTGCGGACGCATTTCGGGGCTGAATTCGGATGAACCGATCCCCGGTCCATACAATATGTGGCAGATCCTCGCCAAGAGCGCGCGTATCGAGGGTTTCCTGATCAGCAACTACTTTGGCGACTTTGAAAACTCGGTTCCGGTGATGGCCAACTGGGTCAAAGAGGGTAAGATCAAGTTTAAAGAGGATGTTGTCGAGGGGCTGGAAAACACCCCCGAGGCGTTTCTCAAGCTGTTCAAGGGAACCAACAAGGGAAAGTTGATGGTCAAAATCTAACGCCCGCTCAACAGTTGATACAGCAATGATGGCGCCGGATAGACTGCACTCCGGCGCTGCCGTTGTTAGATCGTCATGCCACCATCCACCGGCATGGCAATGCCGGTGATAAAACGCGACCCATCAGCCGCCAGAAAAAGCGCCGCCTGAGCCACATCATCGATACTACCAATAGAACCCACAGGATGCAGGTCGCTGTAGCCCTTGAGCAGCGCGTCGGGATCCTCGGCGACCGCCAGAGCGTTCTCCAATAGTGGGGTTCTAATAAAACCGGGGTTAATGGCGTTGCAGCGAATCTGATAGCCCTTTTCGGCACACTGTAACGCGGTGCTCTTGGTCAGGTTGACCACCGCTGCTTTACTCGCGCCATAGGCCGGGGTACTGCTCAGGGGACGCAGCCCCAACGCCGACGAAATATTGATGATAGTGCCGCCACCACTGTGCTTCATACTCTGGATGGCGCTGCGACAGCCGAGAAAAACCCCGGTTGTGTTGACCGCCAAAATTTGTTGCCAAATCGCCATATCAACGTCTTCGATAGATTCCGCCGAGCCGATACCGGCGTTGTTGACCAAAATATCTAGCGCGCCCCAATGCTCGTTCACGCGGGCCATCAGTTGCCGCCAACTCTCTTCGGACGTCACGTCGAGATGACAAAAAAGGCCATTTTCGCCCAACTCTTGCGCGGTTGTCTGCCCCGCCACTTTATCAATATCGGCGATCACGACACGGCATCCATGGACTGCGAATAAACCCGCAATGCCGGCGCCAATGCCGCTCGCGGCACCCGTCACTATGGCTATTTTACCCGCCAAAGACTGTTCTGTACTGTGCATAGTTATACCCTCTTTATCCATACGCCACTCCATTTACCGCGAACGCGGATCCTTTGTGACAGTTTAAACCCTCAACGCCAGCGCCAATAACCTACCTATTTGGGGTGCTATATTTCAGGCTTCGGCACACCTACGCTATAGATACGTTGCGTTTTAGCATTGCGCAACACTCATTGAGTGGCTCGCGCGCTATGCAAACATCAACGATTAATTACCAACCACCCATCGCCATCGTCGAGCAGTTTATCGCATGCTGGAACCATCGCGACTTCGATGCCTTGATGGAGTTTCTCAGCGACGACATCGAATACCATAATATTCCGATGCCAATGCTCCGCGGCAAGTCTGCTGTCCGCGATTTTATCGCGCCGTTTAAGCACGTGAGCGCCATCGACTGGGTGATTCATCATATTGCCAGCAGCCAGCAGACGGTGTTGACCGAGCGCACCGACAACTTTATGTTCGCCAACGGCAGGACCCTCAGCCTGCCGGTGATGGGTACCTTTGAAGTCCGCGGGCAGCTTATTTGTCAGTGGCGCGATTACTTCGACTTGCTCGACTTCCAGCGGCAGATGCAAGCCATCGAAGACTAAAAGTCAAACGCCTGAGCCGGCGCTACGGTCGGCTTGCTCAAGGAATTGTTGTTGAGCGCTTTCTCAGCTAACACCGAGTCAAAAAACTCCCAGACCTCGGCGATCATACCGTCCCTGAAGCCAAACATGTGGCAGTAGGTCTGGTTGTAGCGAACGCCGTTGAGCGCATGGCCATCGGCCTGCATAAACGCCACCACCCGATGCTCGTCAGCGCAGACAATCTTGCACTTGGTGCAAAATTTAAAGCTGTCCATTTGCAACATCCCCATGACCTTGGGAAAGATATCTTCGACCAACGTCTGCTTGCCCTGAAAGCGACCCGACACCGGTGTGCTACCGTGAATATTATAAATCACGTCGTCTTGCTGCAGCGCCAACATCGCCTCACCCTCGCCAGTGGCTAGGGCCTCATACCAATCTTCGACCATTTTTCTTTGTTGCTGTATACGCTCTTCGTTCATTCTCGGGCCTCCGGTTAAAGTCTGTGTCTAGTTAATTGGCGCGCTGATTAAGGCGCGCGGGTAAAGCTGATCGGTAGGGATTTAACACCGCGCAATAACATGTTCGGTGGATACTCGACATCGGCTTCGGCGATCTCTAGCCGCAAATCCGCTAACCGCGCTAGCAACCGCTCAAAGGCAATCGCCAATTCTCGCCGCGCGAGCATCAAGCCAATGCAGACGTGCTTGCCACCCTGACCAAAGCTGAGGTGTCTATCGGCATCGCTACGGTCGATACAAAAGCGCTCCGGTTGATCAAATATTGCGCCATCGCGATTGGCGCTGATGTAGCGCAACAGCAACTGGCTGCCCGCCGGTATCGACACGCCGCCGAGCTCAGTATCGCGGGTAACAACCCGCGGCATCGCCTGAGCCGGCGCGGTACAACGCAACATCTCCTCGACCATATTGGGTATTAACTGCGGATTGTCGCGCACCTTGCGCAATTCTTCTGGATGGGTCAGCAAAAGTAACAGGCCACCAGACAAGGTATTGGCGGTGGTCTCATTGCCCGCTACCAGCAGCTCGTGGCAGATGGTCAACAGTTCAGACTTATCCAAACTGCGCTCACCGCCGACCTTGGCGTGCACCAGATCGGACAACATGGAGTCTTCTGGGTGGTCGCGACAGAGGTCTATTTTGGCGCTCATATGGTGCTGATATTGCAAGATAATGCGGGTGCACTCGAGCAGCCTATCGCGCGTTGCCACGCCGCTGAGGCGATCGCTAAAGGCGTCTGACCAGTGTTTTAATAAATCGGTTTGGTCATCATCAAAGGACAGCAGTTTTGCAATCACCCGCAAGGGCATGGGGGCGGCGAACGCGGTCACGAAATCGCAGCTCCCCCGATCGATAAAACCATCGATCAGCGCTTCGACATCGCGCTCTATGCTCGGGGCTAAAATATCCACCCGCTTTTTCGAAAATGCGCTATTTACCAACTTGCGAAATCGTCCATGCTCTGGCGGATCGTTGGTCAACAGGGTATCGCGCTCCGGCCACCCCTGTCCGGCACTGATGATCGCCTGTACTTCTGCGTCCTCGGCCATACCCCCCTCTATGGCAGCCATAAAACGATTGGAAAAATCTTCCGGGCGGCGCAACGCATCCCTGATCAAGGCGTGATTAGAGACGGAGTAGATCTGGGTGCCGGGCAATAAATAAACCGGTTGCTGTTCGCGGGCAACGCGGTCGGCTTGGAACGGACAACTCATCACCTCGGGGGATAAAAAGTTAAAATCTGTGATTGTCTCTGCTGCCACTTAGACCTCCGGGGTCTCTCTGCTCACTGTGTAATTAGGGCGCCTGCATTGCTCCGCCGTCGGCCACCAGACCAGTACCGCTGACGAACGCACCCAGATCCGAGGCCAAAAATACCGCGACCGGAGCGATATCACTGGGCTCACCCCAGCGGCCCAAGGCGGCCTTGTCACGCCAAAAGGCCTCCATTTGCGGATATTGCTGAATCGAGCCGCGGGTAATCTCAGTGAGGATCGCGCCGGGCTGAATAAAGTTCGCGGTGATAGCAAATTCGCCGAGTTCGCTGGCCAGGCATTTGGTCAAGCCAGCGACGCCATGTTTTGAGGCCGCGTAGGCAGACAGACCGGCACCGCCAAAGGTCGACATCACCGAGCCAATATTGATAATCCGGCCTGACGAACTGGCTTTTAACAATGGAACCGCGTCCCGACAAAGCCGAAAGACGCTCGACAAATTTAGCGCTAGTACCTCGTCCCAGGCGCTGTCACTGGTCTCGGTAATCGGCATAAAGCTAGCAATGCCGGCGTTGTTGATCAGAATATCAAGGCCACCCATGCGCTCGCTGGCGGCACGCATTATGCGTTCCGGCGCAGCCGGTTGGGTAATGTCGAGTTGCAGTACGTGCAGTCCCTTGGGGTGGGCGTCGGCATCTAACAATCCATCCAACGGCTTTATATCCACCGCCAGCACGGTCGCGCCCTGTTGGATAAAACTGTCGACCATAGCTCGGCCAATCCCTTGGGCAGCGCCGGTGATAATGGCACTGCGGCCGCACAACAATTGCATACCCGCTCCAGTTGCCAACCAAGTTCGGTCAGCCGTTTAATAACGCATTATTATTGTCTCTAAATTGTAGTACAGACCTATCTATAAAAACAGTTCAAATTGTTTTTTTAACTGTGTATGCTCTAGCATGAGCTGTAAAACAAATCGAGCATTGACAGGAGCTAACCCGTGAGTCACAAAATCATCAAGGCACATTTTATCTGCGGTGGGAAATATCACGACATGCAGTTTGCACGCTTACAAATCCTGCAAATGCTGTATGAAAATGAAAAAATCTATACCACCTTTGCAGCCGATTATTCCGACATCGAGGCGCTCGAAGCGGCTGATTTTTTGGTCACATATACCTGTGATGTGGTGCCCTCAGACACTGAAATTCAGGCGCTGCAACGATTTTTAAAGAATGGCAAACGCTGGCTGGCACTGCATGCCACCAACTCCATTATAGAATTTTTAGAGGATGGACGGGTCGGCTCGCCGCGCACCGCACCGGCATTAATGGAGATGCTCGGCAGCCAGTTTTTAGCCCATCCGCCGATTCAGGAGTTTGATGTCAGCGTCTGCGAACCCCGACATCCGCTGGTCGCCGACATCGATACTTTTACCGTCAACGACGAGCTCTACCTATCGGAATTTCACGGCGAGTGTATCCCCCTGTTGGAAACCCGTTGGACTGGCAGCATACCGGAGTTCGTGGACAGCGATTGGCACCAAGATCAACCCAGACTGGTGATGTATATACGCCCCTACGAAGCCGGTCAGGTATTGTATCTGACGCTCGGTCATCGTCGGCGTACCTATGACATGCAACCGCTGGTCGAGGCCTATCCAGAGCGCGAACTCGGGAGTTGGGACAATCCCATAATGTACCAATTAATCCGCCGCAGTATCGGTTGGGCAATTGAGGATTTGGCCGACTAACGGGCGTTTACGGCCAGAGCCGACGGCGCTTTGCATCGAGCGATCACTTGGGTAGGGTGCCGTCCAATCCGGCAAACATCAGGGTGTAAACGGTGACCAAAAATTCCTCTGCCTCCGACTCGCGACCGGGCTCGGCGGTAAAACTGCCGACATAGGTCAGCTGGCAGCGGTCGGCGTCGAGCGCTTCGAGGTGGGCGTCGGCGCGGTAGCTAATCAGCCCCGCCGGCAGCGTGCCAACAATCGACAACGCCAACCGCTGCGCATCGACATCGATCGCCTCGAGGCGCTCAGAAATGCAGTCGGGCATCCCAACATTGTAGATGTTACGCAACATTCCCGGACCCTCACCAATCACGTCGACGTGATCGATCTGCACCGGCCCATCTTTTGGCCACCAAGATTCAAGACTGCCAAAGTCGCCAAAAAACTGCCAGATATGCGCCGCTGATGCAGCAAATTCATGCGTTCTTTGAACCGTTAACATAAACCATTCCTCTACTTTAACCCGTTAAATAACCCCCGCGCCGCCAAACTCGCCACTTAGCCTGGAACCAACCCCTCGGTGACCGATGCGGTTGAATCGATAACGAACTCAGAACCGCTGATAAATTTGGACTCGTCACTGGCCAGATAGACGATCATATGGCCGACATCGTCGGGTTGGCCAATTTTTAACTTGACCCTCTCCTCGCCCTGATCTTCGACGTCGGCAGAAAATCCCGCCACCATCGGCGTGGCAATGGTGCCCGGATGAATCGAATTGACGCGAATATTGAAACTATTTTGGGCGCAGTATACCGCCGCCGATTTAGTCATACTGCGGATCGCGCCCTTAGACGCTGAATAGGCAAAAATTAACGGGTAACCGATCATCCCAGCCAGCGACGACATGTTGATAATGGATCCGCCGCCGGTCTTGCGCATTGCACCAATGGCCTGCTGAATACCAAAAAAGGTGCCGTCGGTGCCAACGCTGTGAACCTTGCGCCAATCCTCCACAGTGGTTTTTTCGACGTCGGCTACGACGACGATACCGGCGTTGTTAACCAGCACGTCAAGACGCCCATAGCGGCTAACCACTTGGTCAATAACGCGCTCCCAATCGGCCATTTGCGAGACATCTTGCTCGATAAAAAAACACTTGTCGCCGATACTCGCAGCGGTCTCAACACCAAGCGCGGTATTGACATCGGTAATCACCACCGTCGCGCCCTCGGCATGCATCAAGGTCGCGCCAGAGCGACCCAAGCCCGACGCACCGCCGGTTACCATGACCACCTTGCCATCCAATCTTGCCATTTATATAACTCCTCAAAAATCATTTAGCGCCGCATTCAGCGACTATTTGGCGACTCGCTAGTCACTTATGCCCGCGGCAACGCATCAATTATCGACGTCAGTCGCTGTTCTATTTCATCGCTGTGCTCGGGATGGGTAATAATATAAAGATCGCCCGCCAGCATTTTTTGAATAATTTTTTCGGCCAACTCCGCCGGCGTCATGCCGGTGCTGCTTAGCAACTCGGCAAACGCCGCTAAAACTTCAGCGCTATCGCCTTGCTGCTCGCGCCCCTGCGCCGAAGTACCAATTTTAGTCGCCACCGCACCCGGACACACGACGTGGACTTGCACCGAGTCATCGGCACACTCCAGCGCCAACACCTCACTGACTGCGACTACCGCGCTTTTTGACGCATAATAAGGTGCCATTCTCGGTTGCCGCATCAGCCCCGCAATCGACGCCGTATTGACGATGTGCGCGCTGCCTTCGGCGCGCCGCATTCCAGGTAAAAACGCCTCGACGCCGTGCACCACACCCATCAGATTGACGCTCAGGCACAGCGCCCAATCAGCCGCGCTTAAATCACCCATCTGAGCAGCACTGCCAAGCACTCCAGCGTTATTGAACAGGATGTCGACAGCGCCAAAGTGGCGCTCGACCTCAGCCGCCAGTTGCACCAATTGCGCGGCGTCGGTGACGTCTATCCGGCGCTGCAAAATTTCGACATTGCGGTTCGCCCAACCCGCTGCCGTTGTCGCCAGTGCCTCGGCGTCAATATCGCACGCCACGGTGTTCACCCCAGCGCGCGTCAGGGCGTCGCACAGCGCTGCGCCAATGCCACTAGCGGCACCCGTTACCACAGCCACTTTCCCCGCGAGAGATTCCATAATAACATCCATTAGTTAAATTTTTGCTCCAAAAGTATAGGGATTAGAAGCGCCAGCGGCACCCTACCCGACTCGATAGGTGTCGCCATAGAAGACCCTACGCCATACTTTGGTGGAACCATATACAAGGAATATTCGGGTGAAATCCAACCAAAAAATCATCTTAAAAGAACATCCAAAAGGCGCCATTGACTGTGGCCATTTTGCGCAGATTGAAACGCCCTATCCTCGCCTCGAGCCAAACCACTTCATCCTGCGAAACCACTATCTGTCGATGGATTCGGGTTTTCGCCAATGGATGAACGAAGACGCCGGCGACGGCTACCTACCCGGTATGCAGTTGGGCGACCCGGTGCAGAGCATTGTTATCGGCGAAGTGATTGAATCGGACAACAGTGCCTACCCTGTCTCTTCGATAGTATTGGCACGCACTAGCTGGGAGCAGTTCAGCGTGCTCGACGGCAGCGACCTATGTTCAATCCTCGCCGTCGACCCGAGCCTTGAGCTGTATCACTATGCTGCGACGCTGGGAACCACCGGGTTGACCGCCTATTTCGGCCTTAACGATATCGGCCAACCGAAAGCCGGCGACACCCTGTTGGTATCGACCGCCGCTGGCGCTGTTGGCAGCGTAGTCTGTGAACTCGGCAAGGCGGCGGGCTGTCGGGTGATAGGCATGACCAGCAGCGAAGAAAAATGCCAGTGGCTGGACACCGCCTTGAACGTCGACGGCCGGATTAACTACAACGCGCCGCGCCCGCTGGCCGAGCAAATTGCCGAGGCCTGCCCCGACGGCGTCGACATTTTCTTCGATAACGTTGGCGGCTCGCAACTCGATGCCGCCTTGGCAAATATCAACTCCAAGGCTCGCATCGTGCTCTGCGGAGCGATGTCACAGTACCAGAGCGACGGCGTCGAGCCGGTCTACAACACCTGGCCACTGATTACCCAAAGGGCCAGGGCCGAGGGTTTTATGTTTTCGGACTACCAACACCAATACGCCGCTGCGCTTACCGAGATGGGTGCAATGATCAAAGCCGGCACGCTTAAATCACACGTTAGCCTCTTTAACGGGATCGAGTCGACCCCGCAGGCGTTTACCGACATGATGTCGGGAAAAAACCTCGGCAAGTGCATGGTTAAACTCTAGCTGAACTCTAAAGATTGTTTTAGGCGTTATTTGGAGATTAGGTTTAGGCGTTATTTGGGCATTAGTTATTTGGGCATTAGCTATTTGCGCATTAGCTATTTGCGCATTAGCTATTTGCGCATTAGCTATTTGGGTATTAACAGTAAAACGCAAGCCAAATTACCCGCCACTACCCCGGGGGCTAACCACTACCCTAAGCGCTAACCGCTGGCACGGTTTGGCTGGGGGCGGTTCAGTCGCTGTTTAGGCTGTGTTCTGGAGAGTTCTCTGGCCTGCGGCCATGTCTGTAAGTTGCTGCTCTAAATTACTGCTCTGGATTACTAAACAGAGGGCAACGGGGCGACTAAGGGGGCGACTAAACCGAAATCAACCCCATACCACAGGCTCGAGCAACCGCATGGGTGCGGTTTGTCGCCTCTAATTTGGCCGCCGCATTGCGCAGGTGAAAGCGAGCGGTCTCGCGTGAGCGGCGCAAAATGAGACCAATCTCTTCGGCGGTCTTGCCCCGTGCGGCCCAGGTCAAACACTCTTCTTCGCGCGCGGTTAAAAAACACTGTAATCCGCGATAGTGTGCGACTTCTATGTGGTCGATCTGCTGCATAAAGAGATGAGATGTCAAAAACATGCTGGCGTAGTGTTGTTCGCACAACCCAGCCATTCGAGACTTGTCCAACGTGCACCAAGACACGTAACCTTGTCCGGAGCGCCGGCGCACCGGAACCGTGACCGCCGCGGCTATGCAAGTACCATACAGTTCAAGCGCTTCGACGCTGCGCCCGTTCAAGGCGTGATCGCGCCAGATACCGCGCTCTGGATCGGGATACCATGCAAAAGGTGTATCGGTCACCGAGCAGCGCATAGAGATTGGGCAGACGGCTGCCATCTCTGAGGTGGTCCAGGTTGTTAGACACTCGCGCGACCAGCCCATGGACGACGCCACAAAATCACCGACTTGATTGCGCGGTAATTCATTGGCCTTGATATCTTTATGGAACGCCACCAGATCCCAGCCCAAGCCACGAGCTTCTGCCGACAGCGTGTGAGCGGCCTCTTCTAAAGTTGTTGAGTTCTGTATGTCGTCTTGAGTAATAGCTGAATGTAATTTTATCGTATGCATGACTACCCCCTATCCACCAGACTTTAAGAGGCCAGCTTATCCGAGATAAATAAAACATACAAGAGTGTTTTTTATATTTTGGGACGCCGCTCTAAAAACCTCCCACCGCAGAAACCGTATATTTTTTAATGTCCGCATCGAGTATCTGCATACCCTCAGCCAGAGCGATAAAATGACTGATATGGGGCGTTTGCAAATGCGCCATCAGCGCCTCCTCGGACTCCCATTCCTCGCTAATCCAAACCACGCAGTCCTCGATGAGATCAATCGAAAATCCGTAATGAACGCAACCATTTTCCTGTCGTGTCAGGGGGACAATGACCCGCGCCGCAGTCAAATAAGATTGCCAAGAATCGCGATGCAATTGAATCCGTGCCGATACCACTGTCGTCATAGTACAATTCTCCAAAAATAACCCATACCCCGACATCTAAAACTGGCTCCAACAAAAAGCATCAGATTATCGATTTAGGTTACTACAGTGCAGCGAATGGCCGCCGCTGCCCACCTCCTAAATAGTAGAGGTTACCGACCGAGCCGAAAATCAAAGATAATTCAACGCATAATAATATAATGCAATAAAGCAATAATTAAGCGAGGGAATAACGCCGGTGAACGAACTCGAAGAGCTAACAAAAATTACCCAGCGCACGCTTCAACTGAACAACCAAGACAGCCCTGAATCTGCGATCCACGCCAACCCGCCAGCCAGTTGGAGTTATTCTGATGAACGTCTATTCGCCTTAGAAAAGCGTGAGCTGTTTGGCCGCCACCCACTGCTGGTAGGCTTTAGTAGCGATATTGCCAAACCTGGCGACTTTATTACGCTCGATGATCTCGAAGTGCCGGTACTCATTACCCGCGACAATCAAGGGCAAGCCAATGCCCTGCTTAACATCTGCTCGCACCGAGCGGCGCGCTTGAAAGAGGGCACTGGCAATTCACGAAGCATCAGTTGTCCCTACCATGCGTGGAATTTTGGCCTCGATGGCAAGCTCAAAAAAATCTTTAAAGAAGATAGCTTTGGCGCCGTCGACAAGTGCGACTACAACTTGCAAACACTGCCGTGCATCGAAAAATATGGCATGCTTTTTATCAGTCTCGACGCTGACGCAACGTTGGACGTCGACCAGCACCTTGGCGATCTCGGCCCATGGTTGCAACTTTGGGAGTTTGAGCAGACGGCGTTCGTAGACGAACACCAGTGGCAGGCCAAGGGCAACTGGAAGCGCGCCCTAGACAGTCTGTGCCGGGATTATCACGGCGCGCTTTTAAACGGCTCCTCGACGCCGCAAGCGGCGCTCGAATCTATCACCGACGACGACCGCTTTGGGCCCAATCGCCAGCACCATCGGCTGACTTTCGCCAGCGATGCGCTAGACACACTGCGCGCCAGCGACAGCGAAACATGGGCTGCAGAGACGCTGCACAGCGTGCGGCGCGTGCACTTTTTATTCCCCAATATCAGTTTGTTAATTTCACCGCTAGCGGTCGAGCTATTTATTCTCTATCCGGGCTCAGAACCCGATCAACACCTGATCCGCTATCGTTGTTACCAGCGACTCAATCCCGCCACGGCGGATTCAGGACACGATGCGCAGGCGCATTTTGAGGCCATGCGAGAGCTGATAATGCAGCACACCCAGTCGCGCACTAACGACGACACCAGCGCCGGCATCGGGCCGATGATCGATACGCAGCGCGCCTGCCTGGCCGCTATCGGCGTCGACCCCGACAGCCCTGCTCGTCCCGACTAAAACTCAACAACAGGCGTCGCAGCCAGATAATCTATGCGCCGCTCGAGGTAATAACCGCGCACATCAGAGTGCGCATAATCGGTAACTAAAAAATAAACGGGTGCATCGATCGGTACCGAAAGATCGACACCGAAACAAACCAAACCGCGGGCTAAAGCAGTATATTATTCCGACCACAGAGGAATCAGCGTATGAATGAACTCGAGGAACTTAAAAAGATCACCCACTACGTACTCGACCTGCATCAACGCGGCACCACCGATAGCGCCGATGCACCCTACCAGCACCCCACCTGGACCTACACCGACGAACAGCTGTTCGAAAAAGAAAAGACCGAACTATTCGGCAAGCAGCCATTGCTGGTCGGCTTTAGTTGCGAGCTGCGCGAACCGGGCGCGGTAATGACGTTTGCCGACTTAGAGGACATCGAAGTGCAATTGATGCGCGGAGTCGATGGTCGGGCATACGCGTTACAAAACATTGACGTGGTTGCGGCAAAGGCGCTTGCCGGCGACCTAAACCTGTGCCCTAGCGGCGTGGTCAAACTGCCCTGCGATGAAAAGTACGGCATGCTCTATATTAGCCTAGATCCAACCGCAGAACTCAGCATTGACGAGCATATCGGCGATCTGCAACCGTGGTTTGAATCTTGGAATCTCGACGATCTACATTTTATCGGCGAGCACGTGTGGGACATGAAGAGCAATTGGAAATTGGCGCTCGACACGTTCTGCGAGGGCTACCACTTCGACATCTTGCACCGCGATTCGGTCGGCGATTTCTCACTCGGAAACATCTCCCAATACAAGCGCTTTGGCCCCGAACAACAACAACGCCACCATCGACTGACCTTCCCGAACAAACCGATCCTCGAGCTACGCGGCACCGACGATGCGGAGTGGGGTATGGAAATTCAGACGCACTTTCAACTGGTGCATTTTTTATTCCCCAACGTCAGTTTGCTGATCTCGCCGAGTGGGGTTGAGTTTTTTGCGCTCTATCCGGGCAAAAATGTCGGTGAGCACATCACCCGATATCGGTCATACTGGCGCGGTGATCTCGACCGCATTGGCTGGTCGGGAACCACGCCGCAGGAGAACTTCGAATTTATTGTCTTCGTGGTCGACAAAGAGGATTATTGGGTTAGCGGCAACGTCCAGAAAAGCTTAAATGCCAAGCGCAAACAGTTCTCCACTTTTGGTAAAAACGAACCGGCGCTGATCAATATGCACCGCAATTTTC
>CALGJN010000107.1:0-15249 GCA_937920185.1 uncultured Cellvibrionales bacterium
GCCTCTGGGTAGTTTGCTAACAACCGATCAAAAGCCCTTGGCGGCGCGGAAACAGTGGCTGGCGGGTCAATTACAGATTCGTGGACAACTGCGGTTGGATGCGGGAGCTGTTGCCGTGCTGCGACAGCAGGGCAGTAGCTTGCTTGCGGTTGGCGTATTGGCGGTCGAGGGTGATTTTAAGCGCGGTGATCTGATCAGTTGCCTAGACGCCGATGGCCGCGAAGTGGCCCGCGGGTTGATTAATTACAGCGCCGACGAAACCGCCATGATCAAAGGGTATAGCACGGGCGAAATTATTCGCCAGCTCGGCTATTGCGAAGAAGACGAGTTGATCCACCGCGATAATTTGGTGGTGCTGGCCTAGCGACGTGCCGTTATCGACGCAAGCCTGTTTTTTGGTCAGCGCTTTTTAGATGCCTATTCGGCCCGCTCGCGGTCCGAACAAACCCAGGGGAATAAATAAAAGACGTAAAAAAACCGGCATTTACGCCGGTTTTTTTACGCTTGTCAGGCTCTATGCCGCGGCAAGCGCTTTAATCTTTGTATTCAAGCGGCTCTTGTGCCGGGCTGCTTTGTTCTTATGGATAATGCCTTTGTCTGCCATTCGGTCAATCACTGGCATCGATTCAGCGTAAGCTGCTTGGGCGACGGCTTGATCACCGCTGTCAATTGCCGCGTCGACTTTCTTCAAATAGGTTCGCACCATGGATCGCAAGCTGGCGTTGTGCTGCCGGCGTTTCTCATTTTGACGGGCGCGTTTTTTTGCTTGTGTTGAATTAGCCAACTCGGTCTACTCCTTACAAAGGGTCATGTCTAAAGGCGCGGTAAGATACAGGGTTTGCTGGCGAGATTCAAGTCCCTTGTGCGGTCGTTACCAATTTGTCGATCGCGGTCGCAAGTGGTGGCTAGGGATCTTGGTTGCATCCATGATGTCAGCGTTGGCGCCAGACTTGGCGATCGCTCGATTGGTGCGTAAACTGGCGTTTGGCGAGATTATCGTCGATCAATTTTTAAGGGTGTAGCGGTGGGCGAAGAAAAGCCAAAAAATGAGCGTTCCGAGGGGCCGCTAGCGGCATCCAAAGAGGTCTCCCGAGCGAGCACTGGATTGCTGCGCTCGAGCGGAGTGGTGAGCTTTTTTACCATGCTGTCGCGTATTATGGGGCTGATTCGGGACGTTGTTTTGGCGCGAGTGATCGGTGCCGAAGCGTTTGCCGATGTGTTTTTTGTGGCGTTTAAAATCCCCAATTTCTTTCGCCGACTGTTTGCCGAAGGCGCCTTTGCTCAGGCCTTCGTGCCGGTGCTTGGCGAGTATCGCGAGCGCGGCAGTCGGGCAGCAGTGCGCGAGTTGGTGAGTCGGGTGATCGGTACGCTGGGTTTCTCGCTGTTGCTGATAACCCTTGCCGTGGTAGTGATGGCGCCATTTTTTGCTGCGCTTTTTGCGCCCACTTGGTACCAAGAGCAACCAGACAAGTTTACCGCCCTTGGGTCGATGTTGCGCATCACCTTTCCCTATCTGATGTTTATTTCGCTGACCGGCGTCGCTGGCGGCATATTAAACAGTTACGACCGATTTGCTGTTCCGGCGTTTACTCCGCTGTTACTAAATACCACCCTGATCGCTGCGGCACTGTTTGCTGCCCCGTCGTTTGATCAACCGACTTTGGCTTTGGCATGGGGCGTGTTTTTTGCCGGAGTTGTGCAGTTGACCTTTCAGTTACCGTTTTTGCAGCGCATGCATATGTTGCCGATGCCGGTGGTCGACTGGCATCACCCGGGAGTGAGAAAGATTCTCGGGTTGATGGCGCCGGCTATTTTTGGCGTTTCGGTCAGCCAAATCAATTTGTTGTTAGACACGGTGCTGGCGACCTTTTTGCCGACCGGCAGCGTCTCCTGGTTGTACTACTCGGATCGCTTGGCGGAATTACCGTTAGGGGTTTTTGGGGTGGCGATCGCAACGGTCATACTACCCAATCTATCGCGCCATCACGCGGCTGAATCGACCGCTGCCTATTCACAGACATTGGAGTGGGCGATCAAGATGGTGCTGTTGGTTGCGATACCGGCGGCGGCGGCGTTAATCCTCCTGGCGCAACCGATTCTAGTCGCGTTGTTTTTCTATGGCGATGTGATGACCGCCCGCGATATGCAGATGGCGACCTTCAGCCTACAGGCTTACTCCCTTGGAGTGGTCGCCTTTATGCTGATCAAGGTACTGGCGCCGGGTTTTTTCGCCCGTCAGGATATGCGCACACCGGTGCGCATTGGGATCGTCGCTATGGCGTCGAACATGCTGCTAAACCTGCTGTTTTTGGTGCCGCTGCACCTGTATTGGCAGATAGGTCACGTCGGCCTCGCGCTGGCGACATCGGTCTCGGCCTACCTCAACGCGGCGCTGCTATTTCATCAGTTGCGTCGGCGACAAATTTACCGTGCATCGGGGCAGTGGTCGGTGTTTGGCCTGCGCCTGCTGGCGGCTCTTGCGGCCATGCTTGCGGTGGTCTGGTTGCTTGCCGACGGATTGGGTGCGTTGGATGCCTCGGTCTGGCAGCGATTTGTTTGGTGGCAGCGCGGACTGCGCTTAGCGGGGGTTTGTGCTGGCGGTGCTGCGATCTATGCTGTGGTACTGTTTCTTGCCGGGTTTCGGGCCGGCGATCTGCGGGGCCCGAAGACCGCGGTTTCCAAGTGATATTAACCGCCGGTTGGCGGTACCCGTATCGGCGCCGTAAAAGCTGCGCTTTTTATTAGCTTTGACGGCGTTGCTAGGTATAATCTAGCGCTTGTATCGAGAGGAAGATCTCAGCAGTGCAACAGGGAAATATGACGTTTGTTCGCAGTCTGCGTTCACTGCGTGCCGAGGCGCTTAGGTCGGTTGTCAGTATCGGTTCGTTTGACGGCGTGCACCTAGGCCATCAAGCCGTTTTGAATACCGCCGTCGCGCGCGCCCGCGACCTAAATTTGACCTCGGTTGCTATGACTTTTGAACCCCAACCGAGGGAGTTTTTTGCCGAAGAGCGAGCGCCCGCCCGCTTGATGCGTCTGCGCGAAAAAATTGAAACGCTGCTCGAGGTCGGTGTCGATCGCGTCGTTTGCCTGCATTTTAACCGCGAATTACGTAGTCTGACGGCCGCTGAGTTTATCGTTCAGGTGCTGGTCGATGGTTTTCGGGTTGAACATCTAATCGTTGGCGATGACTTTCGCTTTGGTTGCGATCGCTCAGGCGACTTAAGCATGTTGCGAGCGTATGGTCAGCGCTACGACTTTACTGTGAGCGATACCCAGACGCTGGAGACCGAGGGTCAGCGCATCAGCAGTACCTTGGTGCGCGAGACGATCGCGTTGGGCGACTTTCCGCGGGTCGCCGCGTTGCTTGGACGCCCATTCGCCATCAAGGGACGCGTAGTGCACGGCCAACACCTCGGTCGGCAGCTTGGTTTCCCCACAGCCAACGTGCATTTACACCGTTACAGAGCCCCAGTTTCGGGAGTCTTTGCGGTGCGCGTGGCAGTCGCTAATCAGGTATACTATGGCGCTGCCAACGTCGGCGTGCGGCCAACCATTGGCGACTCGGTAAAGCCTATCTTGGAAGTGCATTTGCTGGATTTTCGGGGCGAGCTATACGGCCAATTTATCAGCGTTGAATTTTTGCACAAAGTTCGCGATGAGCAAAAGTTTGACGGTTTGGATGCGCTCGTCCTAGGCATTAAAAGTGATATTCAAAAAATTAGAGGATGGCTAAAAGGACATTTGCCAACCACCGACGTAACCACAATCAAAGGATCAAAAAGCAACGCCGATGACCGATTATAAAGCGACTTTAAATCTGCCAAAAACCGCCTTTCCGATGCGCGCCAATTTAGCGCAGCGCGAGCCCGGTCTTCTCAAAGAGTGGCAGGACAGTGATCTCTACGGACAAATTCGTAAGGCGCGCAGTGGCCGTGAACGGTACATTCTGCACGACGGCCCTCCCTACGCGAATGGCGACATCCATCTTGGCCATGCAGTCAATAAAACGCTCAAGGATATCGTCGTAAAATCTCGCACATTGAGTGGTTTTGATGCACCCTTCGTGCCCGGTTGGGATTGCCACGGTCTGCCGATTGAACACGTGGTGGAAAAGAAAATCGGCAAAGCTGGCAGCAAGGTCGAGCATGCATTGTTCCGCCAAAAATGCCGCGATTATGCCATGCGGCAGGTCGACGGCCAACGCCGAGATTTCGTCCGGTTAGGCATACTGGCCGACTGGCAAAATCCCTATTTGACCATGCAATACGAGGTTGAAGCGAACATCGTGCGAGCGCTCGGCAAGGTGGTTGAGAACGGTCATTTGGTCAAGGGCTACAAGCCGGTTTACTGGAGCGTGGTCGGGGGTTCTGCATTGGCCGAGGCCGAAGTCGAATACCAGGATAAGCAGTCCTATGCCATAGACGTTGGCTACCCTGTGATGGGCGAGGCACAACTCGAGCGCCTCCAGCAGGCATTTTCCGGCACCCCGGGCGAGGGTGAAATTCAGGTGTTGATCTGGACGACCACACCCTGGACCATCCCCAGCAGTCAGGCGATTTCGGTGGGAGCCGATCTGACTTATGCCTTGGTGCAGTACCAGCGCGATGGCCAACCGCGCCGATTGATCTGCGCTCGATCGCTGCTCGACTCGGTGATGCAGCGACTCGCGATCGAGGATTATCAAACCTTGGCCGAGTGCCCCGGGGCCGCGCTTGAGCACTTAGTGGTGCAACACCCGTTTTATCGGCGCGATATACCACTGCTGGTAGGAGAGCACGTCACCGACGATGCCGGAACCGGCTGCGTCCATACGGCGCCTGATCATGGTATGGAAGATTTTCTGGTTGCCAACGAGTATGGCATTGGTACGTTAAATTATATTCTCGATAACGGCCTGTTCAGGGACGAGGTTGAACTATTTGCGGGTGAACACGTTTACAAGGTAGATCCGCATGTGATCAGCGTTTTGACCGAGCAGGGCCGGTTGATGGCCTGCAGCCAGTTCACCCACAGTTATGCGCATTGCTGGCGAACCAAGACGCCGCTGATCTATCGTGCAACCCCGCAGTGGTTTATCTCGATGCGCGAAAATGGGCTTCTCGAAAAAGCCCTAAAGGCGGTTGATTCAGTTGCTTGGCATCCTGATTGGGGGGCAGCAAGGATTCGCGGTATGCTCGATAACAGTCCGGACTGGTGCGTATCGCGGCAGCGTACTTGGGGCGTGCCTATCGCGCTCTTTGTGCACCGCCAGAGCGGTGATTTACACCCGCGTTGCGCCGAACTGATCGAGCAAGTGGCGTTGCGTATCGAGCGGGAAGGTATCGACGCTTGGTACGATCTCGATCCGGTCGATCTTCTCGGCGCGGAGGCCGACGACTATCAAAAGGTCACTGACACGCTCGATGTCTGGTTTGACTCCGGTGTCACTCACGCCTCTGTGATTGCCGCTCGAGAGGGCCTGAGTTATCCGGCTGATCTCTACCTCGAGGGCTCCGATCAGCACCGAGGCTGGTTTCAGTCGTCATTGAAAACAGCCATTGCGATGAATGGAACAGCGCCCTATAAAGCGGTATTAACCCATGGTTTTACGGTCGACGAACAGGGCCGCAAAATGTCCAAATCGATAGGCAACGTGGTGGCGCCGCAAAAGGTGATCAACGACCTGGGTGCGGATGTATTGCGGCTGTGGGTGGCATCCGCCGACTTTAGCAGCGAAATGACCGTCTCGGACGAAATACTCAAGCGCGCTGGAGATTCCTACCGGCGAATTCGCAATACGGCGCGTTATTTTCTTGCCAATCTCGATGGCTTTGAACCCGACCAGCACCTGGTTGAACCGGCCGATTTATTGGCCTTGGATCGCTGGGCGCTGGACTGCACTGACCGGTTACAAACTGAGATACAGGCCGCTTACCAGCAGTTTCAGTTTCACCTAATTTATCAAAAGCTACATAATTTTTGCGTCCGTGATATGGGGGGCTTGTATCTCGATATTATCAAGGATCGCATCTACACCTGCGCGCCTGATAGCCTGCCAAGGCGATCTGCGCAGACCGCGTTGTACCATATAAGCGAGGCCTTTGTGCGCTGGATCGCGCCCATTTTGAGTTTTACTGCGCACGAAATATGGGGCTATATGCCGGGTCAGCGCGACGCTTCTGTGTTCGTCGCCGAATGGTACGATCTGCCGCAGTTGGACGCTGAAACAGGCATTCAACGCACCGATTGGGATGCCATTATGGAGGCCAAGGAAGCCATCAATAAAATGCTCGAAACGAGCAGGTCTGAGGGCTTGATTAAGGGATCTTTGGATGCAGAGATCGTGCTGTACGCCGACGATCACTACATGCAGGCGCTGGGGAAACTCGGCGATGAGTTGCGTTTTGTCACCATCACATCGACCGCCTCGCTGTTGCCGATGGCCCAGTCAGGCGATGCTTCGCAGTCGTCGCTGACCGGTCTGAACGTTGCTATAGGTCGTTCAGACGCCACAAAATGTGTCCGATGCTGGCATTACATGGCCGACGTGGGCAGTGTCGAGGCGCACCCTGAACTCTGCGCTCGCTGCGTCGACAACGTTGCGGGTGCCGGTGAGATTCGCAGTTATGCCTAACGATAATGACCGCGGGCACCTGTGGTTTTGGTACGCTATCGCGGTGGTAGTGCTGTTGCTCGATCAGTTGACAAAGACCGCGATCATGCGTCATTTTGTTTATGGCGACAGTCTGTCTATCAGCGCTTACTTTAACGTTGTGAGGGTGCACAACGCCGGCGCCGCGTTTAGTTTTTTGAGCGATGCGGGCGGCTGGCAGCGCTGGGCGCTGAGTGGACTGGCAGCGCTTATCAGCGCGGTTATGGTTGTCTGGATCGCTCGCTTGTCGAGTCAACAATGGCTCGAGCGATTGGCATTGGCGCTGATTTTGGGGGGTGCGCTGGGCAACCTTTGGGATCGATTAACGCTTGGCTACGTTGTCGATTTTTTGGATTTTCACTGGTCGGCGCGACATTTCCCGGCTTTTAATGTCGCCGATAGTGCAATTACCATCGGTGCTGTTTTGATGCTCATTGATGCATGGCGCACGGATGATAAAGGCGCGGATGACAGCGATAAACGCATCTAGATGATGAATACGACAAATACGAAAATAGGTAGGTGCTAGGCATGAGCATACCCATAGAGGTAGGAACTCGAGTGACGCTTAATTTCGCGTTAACGCTCGAAGATGGCGAGGTGGTCGACAGTAATTTTGACGCTCCCCCGGCCAGTTTTACGATTGGCGATGGCAATCTATTGCCCGGTTTCGAGGCGCCACTGGTGGGCTTGAAATCTGGCGACGAGAATGAATTCTTGATCGCTCCAGAAAAGGCCTTTGGGCAGCACAATCCACAAAATGTGCAGGCTATCGAGCGCGACAACTTCAGTGATGACGAATTAGATATTGGGCTGGTGCTGTCGTTTCAAAATGGTGATGGCGAACTGCCGGGGGTGGTCGTGGCGGTGTCGGACGCCGAGGTCACAGTCGACTTCAATCATCCATTGGCCGGCCAGAAGATTTTATTTCGCGTGAAGATTTTTGATGTACAGCCCGCGAGCGTGCATTGATGGAAATTAAACTCGCCAATCCTCGCGGATTTTGCGCTGGGGTCGATCGTGCGATTGAAATTGTCGATCGGGCGCTAGCGCTTTTCGGTGCGCCCATCTATGTGCGCCACGAGGTGGTGCACAACAAGTATGTGGTTGATGATCTGCGCCGTCGTGGCGCTATCTTCATCGAAGAGCTCAGCGAAGTGCCAGACGATGTGGTGTTGATTTTTAGTGCCCATGGGGTGTCGAAGGCGGTTCAGCGAGAGGCTCACAACCGCCCGTTAAAAGTCTTTGATGCGACTTGCCCGCTGGTCACTAAAGTGCATTTGGAAGTGTCTAAGTTTAGCCGCGACGGCATGGAGTGCGTATTGATAGGTCACGCTGGCCATCCGGAGGTAGAGGGCACCATGGGTCAGTACGACCGGTCCGCGGGAGGGCAAATATATCTGGTAGAAAACCCGCAGGATGTCGAGAATTTAATGGTCGAAGATCCCTCGAACCTGGCTTTTGTGACCCAGACGACCTTGTCGATGGACGACACTGCATTGGTGATTGACGCGCTGAGAGGCCGCTTTCCATCGATCGTCGGACCGCGTAAAGACGACATTTGCTACGCCACCCAAAACCGCCAAGACGCGGTGCGTCAATTGTCGATGGAGAGCGATGTGATCTTGGTGGTAGGTTCGATGGCGAGTTCTAATTCAAACCGCTTGCGCGAGCTCGCCGAGCGCTGTGGCTGTCGCGCGTACTTGATCGATGGCGCCGACGACATTGACGTTGATTGGCTGCAAGATGTCACGACCATAGGCGTTACCGCGGGGGCATCGGCGCCCGAGGTGCTGGTGGAAAATGTGGTTGCCAAATTAGTCGAACTGGGCGCTTCACGCCCGCGTGAATTGGCGGGCGTGGTGGAAAGTATTGAATTTTCTCTACCGCGTGAATTGCGCGCCTGATAGCGACGCGCAATCGGCGTTGTTAGCCGGTGATTTTTTTCAAGTGGGTATATAACGCCGCTGTAGACGCATCCATCGGCGCGTTGGATGCGTCGTCCGCGAGGATTTCTGCGGCCATTTTTTTGCCTAGTTCAACCCCCCACTGATCGAATGAATTGATATTCCAAAGGCTTCCTTGGACAAATACCTTGTGTTCATAAAGGGCGATCAGTGCGCCAAAGTTCTTCGCCGTCAAGCGATCCATGAGCAAGGTGTTGGACGGTTTGTTGCCGGGGTAGTGACGATGGGGTTGATCGGCGGCGGCGCTCTGGCCGGTCATTAGTGCCGATCCTTGCGCTAACATATTGCCCAGCAGCACCCGATGATGTGTCGGGTTGCTGAGTGCGTCGTCGGCGACCGCGATAAAGTCCACCGGGATGCAGTGGGTGCCTTGGTGGAGCAGCTGAAAAAATGCGTGTTGACCGTTGGTGCCGGTCTGTCCCCAAAGGATTGGGCCGGTCGAATAGTCCACCGGTTGCCCGTTTAAGCGGGTCGATTTGCCATTACTCTCCATGTCCAGTTGCTGCAGATAGGCCGGCAGTAAGTTCAGTCGCTCGCAGTACGGAATCACCGCGTGGCTCTGGGCGTGCAAAAAATTACTGTACCAAATGCCCAGCAAGGCGAGCGCAACTGGCATATTAGCATTCAGCGGTGCGGTTAAAAAATGCTCATCCATCGCCGCGGCGCCAGCCAGCATCAGGTCAAAGTTGTGACTGCCAATACTAATAGCGATCGACAGCCCAATACTCGACCACAGTGAGTAGCGTCCGCCAACCCAGTCGGCAAAATCAAGGATATGCTGATCGTCGATGCCAAAGGCGCGCGCATTGTCGCGACTGGCGGTGATGGCGATAAAATGGCTGCTGGTCTGAGCGTTTGCCAAACCGAGTCGGTTTTCGAACCAGTCGATGGCGGTGTTCGCGTTGAGCAGCGTTTCCTGTGTCGTAAAGGTCTTACTGGCCACGGTAATCAATGTGGTTTCGGCATTCAGTTGACCGAGCGTCGTCAGTATCTCGGCGCCATCGACGTTGGCGATAAAGTGCATATTCAGATTCGGTTGCGCGTACTCGGCGAGCGCCTGACAAGCGAGTTTCGGGCCAAGATCGGAGCCGCCTATGCCGATATTGACCACGTCGGTCACCGTTTTTCCGGTACTGCCAAGCCACTTGCCGGCGCGAATTTTGTCACTGATGCGCGCCAGTTGATGGCGTTGTCGGCGCACGTCGGTCGCGCGTTGAGCACGCTCTCGAGAATTACCAAGATGTTCGTTAGCGGGTTTGCCCTCGCTCACGCTGCGCAGTGCAGTGTGCAGCACCGCGCGGTCTTCCGAAGTATTGATCGACTCGCCGTCAAACATTGCCCTGCGATGCGCCGCTAGCGGTGATTGTTCGGCCAGCGCGATCAATTGCTGCCATATATCGCGATCAATCAGGTTTTTGGAGAAATCCAGCAGCAGTTCGTCGCAGGCGATCGACAAATCAGCGACTCGCCTCGGGTCAGTTTTCAACTGCTGTTGAATATTGATAGGGTCGCGCTGGGCAAGTTCTTCGAGATGCTGCCAGGCGGCGGTATTAGTCGGGCAAAAATGGGTATAATCCATGTTTTCTCTATCTTGGTTGGTTGTTTTTTGCCTGCAGAGACGGCTGTAGGCCGGTTGTGCGTTGTGCAGCGTTCGGCTACCGGTACTTTTCACGATTATAGGTAGGCAAGACCTAAAAAGCGATATTTTAGCGGCCTTGTTAGGCCATTTGATCGGGCTGCGCGAAATGTAGTTTTACTACAATTTTGCCGAATTAATATTAGATTAAAATAAAAAAGTCGGTATAATCAGCGAAAATCATTATAAAGACCGCCTAATTTCGTAGTTATTGTACATTATTGGCAGGTTTTCACGGAAATCTATGCAAAGTCTTAATTCGGTCGTCTCATCGGTTACCCAGCGCGTGATTCGTCGTAGCGCGTCGCTGCGAAGTGATTATTTACAGCAATTGGCCAGCGATCAAAACAATCGCCCGGAGCGTGGAAAACTGAGTTGTGGCAACTTGGCGCATGGATTTGCCGCCTGTGGTAGCGGTGATAAAGACAGTTTGAGGTTGGTTCAAGCCGCCAATATGGCCATCGTGACAGCCTATAATGACATGCTTTCGGCGCATCAACCCTACGCCGATTATCCCGATAAAATTAAATACGCGCTCAGAGAGATGGGCTGCACGGGACAGGTCGCCGGTGGCGTTCCAGCGATGTGCGATGGTGTTACCCAGGGGCAAGACGGCATGGAATTGAGCTTGCTAAGTCGCGACTTGATCGCGCAATGCACGGCTCTGTCGCTGTCTCACCAGATGTTTGACGGCGTACTGGCGCTCGGGATCTGCGATAAAATTGTACCGGGTCTATTGATGGGCGCGTTAAGTTTTGGTTATTTACCGGTCATTTTTGTTCCCGCCGGCCCGATGGAAAGCGGTTTGCCAAACGCCGAAAAGCAGCGCATTAGGCAGTTGTTTGCCGAGGGTAAAGTCGACCGAGAACGACTTCTCCAAGCCGAATCTGAGTCCTACCACAGCCATGGCACCTGCACTTTTTATGGTACTGCGAATAGCAATCAGGTGGTGCTCGAAGCTCTCGGTCTGCAGTTGCCGGGAAGTTCCTTCGTCAATCCTGACAATCCCTTGCGCGAGGCGTTAACCGCCGGAGCTGCGCACCAGTTGGCGCGGATCACCGCGTTAGGTAACGACTATCGACCGATTGGCAAGGTGGTCGATGAGCGCTCGATTATCAACGCCAGTGTTGCGTTGCTATCCTCTGGTGGATCGACCAACCACAGCATGCACATCGTTGCGATCGCGCGGGCTGCTGGCATTTTACTCAACTGGTCCGATCTTGCCGAACTATCGGCGGTAGTGCCATTGATGGCCAAGGTCTATCCGAATGGTCAAGCGGACGTCAATCACTTTCACGCGGCCGGCGGCACCAGTTGCCTGTTCCGGACGCTGCTGGCCGGCGGCTATATGCACCCCGATGCAGGTACCGTCTGGGGGGACGCATTTAGCGCTTTTATCAACGAACCATTTCTGGATAATGGGCGCTTAGAGTGGCGTCAGTCGCCCGAGAAATCGCTCGATGAGTCGGTTCTGGCGACCTTGCAAAAGCCATTTGCCAGCGAGGGTGGACTGCGTCTGCTCGAGGGAAATCTTGGGCGCTGCGTGCTAAAAGTATCGGCCGTTGCTGCACAGCACCGAGTGGTCGAAGCGCCAGCGGTGGTGATCGAAGATCAAAACGACCTCGAACCGCTATTTCGAGCGGGTAGGCTGGATCGAGATTGCATTGTGGTTGTGCGCTATCAGGGGCCGCGCGCCCTCGGCATGCCAGAATTGCATAAATTAACCCCCTTTCTGGGTATTTTACAGGATCGCGGTTACAGTGTAGCGTTGGTCACTGATGGACGCATGTCGGGTGCTTCCGGAAAAGTGCCCGCTGCTATTCAGCTAGTGCCCGAGGCGGCCGACGGTGGTCTGCTGGCCAAGTTGCGCGATGGCGACCTACTGCGGGTCGACGCGCACAGCGGTGAATTGCAGTTGCTGGGAGATGTGGCTGCAATCCAAGAGCGGGCGTACTCATCGCGCTCGATTGGACGACAGCGCGGTTGTGGGCGTGAGCTATTCAGCATTAATCGCGAGAATATTAGCGATGCAGAGCAGGGTGCATCGTATTTGTTTCCAAGGGTTTAGGGAATATGCACATCAGTTGGAATTTAGTCGCCGATATTGGCGGCACCAATGCCCGTTTCGCCGCCTACCTGGCGGATCAGCCCGAGGTGCTGTACGAATTTCACCACGCGGTGAACGAATACCCACAATTCGACCAGGTTCTCGGGGTACTAACGGCGGAGATTGAAGAGATGTGCGGCTGGCGATGCCCCCCGGAACAGGTGTGTTTTGCGGTGGCCTGCCCAGTCGACAACGAGATCATTCGTTTTACCAATAGTCACTGGGCATTTTCACGCGATCAACTGATGAGTACGCTCAATTGTCGCAAGGTGATGTTGATCAATGATTTCGAGGCCCTGGCCCGGGGTGTCACCGAACTAGGCAGCGATGATGTCCGTCAAATTGGCGGCGGAGCACCGAGAACGGACAAACCTAAAGTTATTTTGGGCGCTGGGACTGGCCTCGGAGTGGCAGCACTGGTGCCCCACAATGACGGTTATCAGGTGATTGACAGCGAGGGCGGGCACGCCGACTTCGCGCCAGTGGGTGATCTGCAGGTCGACGTGTTGCGCTATTTACGTCGCAGTCATTCGCGCGTTTCGCTCGAGCGTTTGTTGTCTGGCGCGGGTCTGTTAAATATTTACGCCGCACTGTCGCACATTCACGATCATCAATCGGCCTTGACGATGCCCTCCGAGGTCGTCGAACAGGCTCTCGAAGACAACCAGTCGATCGCCGCTCAGACCCTAGACTTATTCTGCGAAGTGATCGGATCGACGGCGGGTAATCTCGCTCTCACCTATGGTGCTCGCGGCGGCATTTACGTTGCCGGTGGCATCGTGCCGCGCTTTGCAGATTATTTTATCGGCAGTCAATTTAGAACCTATTTCGAGAGCAAGGGGCGCTTTGTCGCCTACCTCGAGCCGATCCCGACCTATTTGGTCACCCATGCCAACCTTGGTTTGTTGGGCGCGACGAAACATATAGCTATTCAGAGGAGTGATTGAATGCGTGAATTATTGGCCGGTCAGCGTTTGATCGCGGTGGTCACGATCGAGGACAGTCGTGACGCGGTGCCACTGGCAGAGGCGCTTGTTGCTGGCGGTATCACTGCGATTGAGGTGACTTTGCGAACTGAGGCAGCCGTCGCCGGGATCGGCGATATCATCCGTCATGTGCCCGAGGCTTTGATCGGCACAGGCACTGTATGCACTGCGCAACAAATCGATCTGTCGGTCGATTTGGGCTGCCGTTACATGGTCTCGCCGGGCTTTACGGACGACCTATTAAATGCTGCACAGCAGGCTTCCATTCCCCTATTGCCCGGCGTTTCCACTGTGTCCGAGGTGATGCGAGGAATGCAATTTGGCTACCGGGATTTCAAGTTTTTCCCGGCGGGGGCCTGTGGCGGTGTCGCTTTTATTAAGGCGTTGCAAGGGCCCTTTAAATCGGTAAAATTTTGTCCAACTGGCGGCGTTGATATCGATAACATGGGTGATTATCTGGCCCTTGGTAACGTTCTTGCGGTTGGCGGTTCTTGGGTTGCTCCGCAGGCGCTGGTGAGAGCCAAGCGGTGGTCGGAAATCGAGCGTTTGGCTCGCCATGCAACCTCTCTCAATACCGGCGACATCGGTGGTTAAACAGCGAGATTCCAATATGCAGATGACGAACGATACTGATTTGATTATTTTTGGAGCGGCCGGCGATCTTGCCAATAGAAAGCTGTTTCCGGCGCTATACCGCCTGCACTGCGCGGGCCTACTCGAAGAAAATGTACGAATCATGGCGCTGGCACGCGCCGAATTATCGACCGATGACTTTGTCCAAGGGCTGTTGAAATCACTGCGTCAGATGCTCGATACCAGCGAGTTAGATGATGTTCAATGGCTGGCTTTCAGTCGCCGCCTGCACTATTTGAGCATGGATTTTGGCGAACAAGCGCACTATGCGAATTTTAATCAATGGCTACAGAGTCAGCGGGTAGCGATTTATTATTTGGCGACCCCGCCGAGTCTATTTGGCTCTATCTGTGGTCACTTGCACAGCACGGGTTGTGTCGATGACCGCGCGCGGGTGGTACTGGAAAAACCCATCGGACAAGATCTCGTGAGTTCGCAGCATGTCAATGACACCGTAGGCGGGTACTTTGACGAGCGGAACATCTATCGCATCGATCATTATCTCGGTAAAGAAACGGTGCAAAATCTATTGGCATTGAGGTTTGCCAATCGGGTGATTAATTCCCAATGGGACAATAGTTGTATCGACCACGTTCAGATTACCGCCGCTGAGACGGTGGGCATCGAGGGGCGCTGGGGGTATTACGACTCGGTGGGTCAGCTTCGTGACATGGTGCAGAATCATCTGTTGCAATTGCTTTGTATGGTCGCCATGGAGCCGCCCAATTCCCTCGAAGCGGATGAAATTCGTGCTGAGAAGGTTAAGTTGTTGCGCGCGTTGCGCCCAATTACCTCCGAAACGGTGCTCGAGAGTGCAATCCGCGGGCAGTATTCCGCAGGTTGGATTCAAGACCAACCGGTGGTCGGTTATATGCAAGAAGAGGGCAGTCAGGACAGTAGCAGCAATACTGAGACCTTTGTCGCCCTGCGCGCATACGTCGACAATTGGCGCTGGGCCGGGGTGCCCTTTTATTTGCGAACCGGAAAGCGGATGCGCGAGAAGGTCACCCAAGTGGTGATTGCGTATAAGGATAATCCGCACACGATTTTCCCAGGTCGACAACCGACCGTCGGCAATAAATTGGTTATCCGCCTGCAGCCCAACGAGGGAATTCAGCTCGAAATGGTGTCCAAGAAGCAGAGCTTAAAAGAGCCGTTGAGCCTCGAGAAGCAGGTGTTAAATCTGGATTTTTTCGCCGATGCCAGTGAGAGCCGAATCGCCGACGCTTATGAGCGTCTATTTCTCGAAGTGATCAATGGCAATCAATGGCTGTTCGTCAGTCGCG
>CALGJN010000108.1:0-3461 GCA_937920185.1 uncultured Cellvibrionales bacterium
AATATTGAAACTGGGATTCTTTCCTTACGCAGAACGTTAAGAAAAGGGTCTTGTAAATTATGCCCCTTTGACATTGTTACATCTCCTATAGATTAGAGGGTGCTGCCGATAGCTTCCAGCAGAAATAAGACTAGGCCCGGAGTGGGATTGCGACGCACTCGGCAATAGCTTAGTCCATTTGAAGAGAGTTGGGGGTTGTAAGTAGCTTTTTCAAGCACGTTTCGGCTATTTTTTTTACTTCGAGCATCTTCGAGCCGTCATCGATGGGCAGCAGTTGCAGGTCAGTCCAACGTCGCATCCATGTCAATTGGCGCTTTGCCAACTGCCGTGTGGCAATAATACCCCTCTCGATGGCCGCCGCTTCAGAACCACAATTTTCAATACAATCCCACAGCTGGCGGTAGCCCACAGAGCGTATCGCAGGTAACTCGCGATGCAAATCGCCGCGCTGATGTAAGGCTTGCACCTCGGCGTAGAGTCCGCGCTCCATCATCGATGCGAAACGCGCCTCTATTCGCCGGTGCAACAACCCACGGTCGCTTGGCCACAGGCCAAACTGATGAACCCGATAATCCGCTGCCAAACCGCGACCGGCAGCGGTTTTATGGAATGATGACAGCGGCTGGCCGGTTATCTCAAAGACCTCGAGAGCCCGTTGAATACGCTGCCCCTGATGCGGATGCAAACCCTTCGCCGTCAGCGCATCCACCTCTTGGAGTTGTCGATAGAGGCTCTCGACACCCTCGGCATCAACCCGCGCTTTAAGCCTTGATCGGAGCGCCATATCGGCCGCAGGCAACTCGGTAAGACCCGATAGCAGCACATGAAAATACATCATACTGCCGCCCACCAATAATGGGATCTTGCCTCGATTTACGATATCAACGATCGCACCTCGTGCATCGTCGACAAACTTCGCGGCAGAATAAATTTCGCTAGGATCGGCGACATTAATCAACCAATGAGGCACTGAATTCAATACCTCGGCACTCGGTTTCGCCGATCCAATATCCATCTGGCGATATACCTGCGCCGAATCGACGCTGACAATTTCAACCGGTAAGCACTCGGTGATACGCAGCGCGACATCGGTCTTACCGCTCGCGGTGGGGCCCAGCAATAATATAACCGACGGCAGCGCCTGGTGCTGAGCACAACCCACCGCGTCGCCCACCTAACGCCCCCGAAGGAATAGTTTGTCTAGATCACCCAGAGTAAACTCCGCCCAGGTGGGTCGACCATGATTGCATTGGCCGCTGTGCTCGGTGCGCTCCATATCCCGAAGCAACGCGTTCATTTCAGGAATGCTCAACTTCCGATTAGCGCGCACCGAACCGTGGCATGCCATGGTCGATAATATGTCGTTAATGTGCTCGCGAATTCGATCGGTAGTGCCATGTTCCAAGAGATCAGCAAGCACGTCGCGGAGTAATGTTTCGACCTCCGAACCCCGCAGGATGGCCGGAATTTCACGCACAATTACACTCTCAGACGAGACCCGTTGCACGTTGAAACCGAGCGTTGAAAACACCTCACTGCACTGCTCGGCGATATCCGCCTCGCGCTCGCTGACCGCGAGGCTCTCGGGCACCAGTAACGGCTGTGCAACTAGTCCTTGATCATCGAACGCCTGCTTCATGCGCTCATAGGTAATCCGCTCGTGCGCCGCATGCATGTCCACGACGATCAAACCGCCGGCATTCTCGGCCAAAATATAGATGCCCTGCAACTGCGCCAATGCCAATCCCAGTGGCGGCACTTGCGCATCATTGTCACCGAGTCCATCAGCATCGGCGACGGGTAGCTGGCCATTGCCGCTCGAATAGAGCGCGCTGTAAGCCCTCGAGGGCATCGCGACGCCGCCGGTCGCCGCCCGACGCTGCGGGTCAAACGCCAAATTCGCCTGGTTGGTGGGGTATGCTACAGCGCGCCCATCGGCGCTTGCGCCGGTCGTAGGAAGATCATGCGCCGCGCCGCCGGGAAGCGTCGCGTCCGACATTTGCTCGGCAGCCTGCAAATGATCCTGCGGGCGGTCTTCCGCCAACGCTCGTTGCAACGTTGCGCAGATAAACCCATGGATAGCCCGGCTATCCCTAAAGCGCACTTCGTGCTTTGTCGGATGTACATTGACATCAACATCCGCCGCAGCCACTTCTAAATAGAGCACGTAGGTGGCATGGCGCCCGTGATAAAGTAAATCGCGGTAGGCTTGGCGAACCGCATGGGAGACGACTTTATCGCGGATATTGCGCCCATTGACAAAAAAATACTGCAAGTCTGCCTGACTGCGCGAAAAGGTCGGCAATCCAATCCAACCCGACAACCGCATGCTGGTGCCGCGGTTATCAACGTAAAGGGCCTGCTCCATAAAGGGCGTACCGCAGATCTCTGCCAGCCTTTTCTCCTGCTCGGCGTGACTGGTGGCAGCCCGCAAATTAAGCCGCACACGCTGGTTGTGCTGGAGACTAAACGCAACATCAAATCGACTCAATGCCAATTTTTTTATACTCTCGTCGATCCGGTTGTACTCAGTGGTCTCGGTGCGTAAAAATTTTCGCCGCGCAGGGGTATTAAAAAACAGATCGCGCACCTCCACGCTGGTGCCCGGCGGATGCGATGCAGGGCGCAATTGAACCTCCATATCACGACCCTCGGATGTCGCTCGCCAACCGCTGCTGTCGCCGGCATTGGAGGTCAATTGTAATCTCGATACCGAGGCAATACTGGCCAGTGCTTCACCGCGAAAACCGAGGGTTTCGACCGCCTCAAGATCCTCCAACTGACCAATTTTACTGGTCGCGTGGCGACTCAACGCCAACGCCAGGTCGAGCTCTGAAATCCCGTGCCCGTCGTCGCGCACCCTGAGTAATTTAACCCCGCCCTGTTCGACATCGACGTCGATCGTGCGAGCACCCGCATCAAGGCTATTTTCGACCAATTCTTTAAGCACCGAAAATGGCCGTTCAATGACTTCGCCGGCAGCTATCTGATTGGCGAGTTGAGGACTGAGAACGCGAATTGACGACATCTAATAGCCTACTGGGGTTAGCGCACCGGAATAACCAATTCTTGGCCTACACGAATGCTTTTTGAGGAGAGTTTATTCTGGCGCGACAAACTTTTAACCGAGATTTTATAGCGCGCTGCAATCTCTGACAAGGTATCGCCACTGACCACCACATAGGTCAAACGACGCTCCGAGCGTCGACTGGCCAACGCGGTACCGGGCGGCGGATGATCGAGATAATATTGCAGCATGCCGCGATAGATGGCGGCAGCCATGCGCTGCTGATAGCGACTACTGGAGAGTAATTTGGCCTCTCTTGGATTAGATATAAATCCAGCCTCAATCAATAATGACGGAATATCGGGCGATTTGAGCACTAAAAATCCAGCTTGCTCGACGCGTTTCTTGTGTAATCGCGCCAAGCCATCGATGTTCTTTAGGACGTAACCACCAG
>CALGJN010000109.1:0-9629 GCA_937920185.1 uncultured Cellvibrionales bacterium
GAGAGCTGTATCGAGAGCTGTATCAAGAGCTGTATCGAGAGCTGTATCGAGAGCTGTATCGAGAATTCCGGCGTCCAAGAATCCAAACGTCCCTGTCCGAAATTACGCCACTATAGTTTAGATCTTTGTCGTAACGATATTTTTTAAAACTCGAACCTATACCCGCGGTTTACCACGACCAATTGTTACGCCACATCATGCAAACAGTGTAACCCAAATTAGTCACCACCGTGAACGAAAGTCTGTCGGCACCGATTTCGCGACGCCTTTACCGGCTAAAACGATAGGTTGCTGGAGGGTTGGTCGGGAGGTTCAACCCTGTGCCGATGGGTATTTACCTCTCAGTCATGAGCATGGTAATCGTTAGGCGCACTTATTCTGACTTGAACTAGGCGCGCGGAATTCTAATAAACGATGTTGCAGCGCCCCCCGAAACGTCCTTTAACCGCCCCGCAGCATCTTTTGACGGTAAGAGGAACTCCGCTTGAATGCTGCGCATCATCGGCACACATAAAAAACTGCTCGCGATTGCGCTTATACCCTCACTCAAACTGATCGCCCGGGTTTGCACACCGGCAACCGAGAAAAGGGAATTCATAGGATGGAGTTGATTGTGCTATGTGGCAATTTTTTTCTCGTCGCGCGCAACATCTAAGAGGTTTTTTCATGGCTTCCCATACGGTGTTAAACCAATGCTGCGGTGGATTCATCATCGGTCGATTGGGCGAGCTTTAATACAACCCTCGCCGTTTTCACGACTTTTTCACAGGCGTTGATTAATAAATCTAACCCTACCTTCGGAGCTGGGAACACCCTCGACCTCCGCGCTCGACCTCCACCCTCGACCTCCACGCTCAAACTGAGTCGAGAAAATTCCATACAGTTACCCGGCGCTGCAACCTCTAAAGTACGCATCCGCTCGGCGATAACATCTACCGCGCCTGCCATTTCGGTGTAATGCTCTTCAAAGATTAAGTGCAACTCGCAAAATTTCGAACCGCTCACGTTTCAGTGACAATTGTGCGCCTATAAATATAACCTGTAAAAATCGGCTGGCGGCCGATTTAGTGCCTCGGCAATGCTCAGTCTGTGATGGGTATTTATGCCAATATCAATATCGGTCAATTTAACTCCTGTAACAATGAAAAGGCAGAGATTACGGCATAACGTCGGCTTAATTGGCAATAATTTTATTGCATAAAATGACCACAAACGACAACTCGAGGTTGCCACAAATAGACCGACATAGCACTGCGCCTCTAGCCGCAGGGATATAGACTAAATGTATCGAGAACGCTGCTTCATTGAAGAGACCAAAAATCTTTTTCTGGCATACTGAAATTTACGTTTAGCCTATTTACCTCGGCAGGCCTGTATCGCGCGACTGCGCTGTGCTTTAATTGTTTGAACAAATTTCAAAATAAGGCGCCTACCATGGGCAAAAGCCCCCTGCAACGCAGCATCTTTCAAAACGCTTGGGTGGTGGATGATATCGAGGCGGCGTGCCATCGCTGGACCTCAAACTTCGGCGTTGGACCGTTTTATATCTACCAATTTGGCAATACCTTTAAAGATGTACTGTATCGCGGCGAACCCGGCGAATTTGAAATTATTCTCGCGCTGGCGCAAGCCGGGCCGATACAAATTGAGTTGATCCAGCCGGTCAGTCATCCCTCGGTGTACCGTGACAGCGTGCCAAACGGCACCATGGGATTCCACCATGTCTGCGCATGGACCGATGATTTAGAGGCGGATATCGCGCATTTTAACGCCATCAACTGTCCATCGGTGTGTTCTGCCAGTAGCGGTGACGTGCGCTTTGCGTACTTTGATACCCGCGACATTATGGGCTGTATGTTTGAGGTGGTGACAAAATCCAGCGACATCGAGGCGCTTTTTAAGCAGGTCGCAGACGCTGCGCGCAACTGGGACGGCAAGCACGCCATTCGTTATGGCACCTAGAGTCGGGCGCGAAGCTCAACGCGAAGGGCTCCAACAACAACCATCAAAGCGCATAATCTAGCCATCTACACAGATAATTTAGCCGTCTGTATAAGAGCCCTCGCGGGCGTCTTAACCCATAACCGTGGTTCACAAACGCAATCTAAATGGCGTATAGCTTTGTCGCGCCAGGTATGTAACCCTTAAACTTACCGAACCTAATCCGCCGGTGGCGGTCAAATAATTATCGTCAATATAAGCCAAGGATGAACGCAGACAGGAGTCTCAGCATGTTGATCAAATCTGTTCAAATGAGTATCGGTGTACTCACCGACCCAGCGGCGACATTCGACCGACTAAAAACTGAAAAGCACAGTGCCATCGTGCCCTTTGCATTGGTTTTTGCCAGCATAGTAGCCGTACTTTTGTACTATTTCGCCAACGTTGATTTTGCTTGGTTGAAATCCACTATGCTCGATCAGATGGCAGTGGCTTCGGAAATCGGCGAAGACGAATTGGCCGTTATTGACGAAAACATGACCGCGAGCAGTGTTCTCTGGTCAACTATGGCCGCAATGCTTATCGGCATCCTCCTCCTCAACGCCATTCTCGCATGGTATTTGTACATCACCGCTAAATGGATCGCCAAGGACGCCTACGGCTACCGCGATTGGTTTGCGTTTAGCTGGTGGTTTAGCATGCCGGTGGTGGCGTCTTCGATGCTTTCGACGCTGCCGGTGTTGTTTTCCAAAGATGGCAGGATCGCGCTTGAAGGCCTGTCTGTCACCAGCTTGAATGGCTTGATTTTCGGTGTCGACGCGACAAATGCTTGGTTTGACTTAGCCAATTCGATGGACTTATTTTCTCTTTGGAGCCTAACGCTGATCGCTATCGGCCTTAAATCTTGGCTTGGCATCAACCTTAAACAAGCTGCCATGATTGCCGTCGCACCCAGCGCCGTGATATTCGGTGGCTGGGCGCTGGCGATAATTTCGTTCAACTAATTGAGATTATTCATGAGAAAAAAACTCTTTATCGCCGCTGCCATCATAGCCTTGATATTACTGGCTTATTTTAAAAGTCAGGGTTCGATCGAGGCGGTGCAGGTCGACATTGCCAACGCCGAAACACAAGAGATCAAAAGCTCGATTCTGGCATCTGGTACCCTGATCTACAAACACCAAGTGCAACTGCGTTCCGAAGTCATCGGACAGGTCAGCGAGGTTCTCATCGAAGAGGGCGACGTCGTCGCTCGAGACCAGGTGCTCATGCGCCTCGAACCGCGAACCTTTGCCGCCGATGTCGAGCAGCACAGCGCCTTTGTGCGCATTCAAACCATCGCCATCGAGCGGCAGCAAAAACAATTAGAAAACATCGCCTCGCAATGGCAGCGCAACAGCAACCTGTTTGAGCGCAAAATGATCGGCCGGGATGCCTACGAGTTGATAGACAACCAGCACGCACTGGCCAAGATCGACTTACGCTCCCGCGAAGAGGCCCTGCAGCAAGCCCAAGCAACACTAGACAAGGCCCTTGAACGCCTCGAAAAAACCGTCTTTCGATCGCCGATCGACGGCATCGCGACCTCTGTAGACATCAAGGTCGGCGAAACTGCGATTAGCGGTACCACCAATATTGTCGGTTCTAACCTAATCACGGTGGCCGACCCGACGTCGATATTGGTTGAAGTCGAGGTCGATGAAGCGGATATCGCCAACCTTCGCATTGGCCAAAAGGCGGATATTTTTGCCGTCGCCTTTCCCGATCAAGCGCTGATTGGCGAGGTTCTAAGTATTGCCACCTCGGCCAAACGGTCACCTCACCGCCAAGGCCTCAGCTTTACCGTTAAAGTCCTGCTAGAAGATACCGGAGCCATCGATATTCGTCCGGGTATGAGCTGTCGGGCAGAAATCTTTACCAACGTCAAAGGCGATACCATTGCCGTGCCCATCGAAGCGATTGTGTATACCGAAGTGGACGATGACCAATCAAATATCGAAACCCAAGAGCACGACGAAGCGGGCGTGATTACCGTCAGTCTCTCTGACTCCTCTGACGTGAAAACCCATGTGTTTATTATGCTCGATGGCAACGCCGTCAAGCGCGAAGTCGAACTGGGTATTTCCAACGACCAATTGCAAGAAATTATCGCCGGATTGGAGATTGGTGATCGGGTGATCACCGGCCCATCTAGAACATTGGGCCAGCTCGAGGACGGTAGCCCAGTAGAACAGATCGAGAGCAACGATCCGTGAGTCCAGTCGAGACGGTTATTCAACTGCGCTCGATCGCCAAGCACTACACCATGGGCGGCGAGGGCTTTTATGCGCTCCAAGGCATCGATCTGGACATCTATCTAAACGATTACATGGCCGTTGTCGGCTCTTCTGGATCCGGAAAATCCACCCTAATGAATCTGTTGGGCTGCCTAGATTACCCGACCGACGGCCAATATCACCTAAAAGGCATGGCTGTTGCCAGCCTCGATGAAACCCGTCTCGCGGGTATTCGCAATCGTGAAATTGGATTTATCTTTCAGAACTTTAATCTCTTGCCACGCGCGTCGGCGCTGCAAAACGTGATGCAGCCATTGATCTACCGCGGCTCCCCGTTGGCCGAACGCAAGCGGCGCGCAGAGGATGCACTGGCCATGGTCGGCCTACAAGATCGCATGCACCACGTGCCCAACCAGCTATCAGGCGGTCAGCGCCAGCGGGTTGCCATAGCCCGTGCGCTGGTAACCCAACCCGCTATCTTGTTGGCCGATGAGCCGACGGGCAACTTGGATTCGTCGACCACGGTTGAAATTATGGCACTGTTTGACCAACTGCACGACAATGGGCAGACCTTGATCATCGTCACTCACGAACCGGACATTGCCGATCGCTGCCGGCGGGTGATTACCCTCAAGGACGGACGCCTTATCTCCGATGTAGCGAACAGCGCAACGGTCATCAGCCACGCCAAGGGAGTCGGTGCGCATGGCTAATCTTGGATTTAAAATTATTGAGGCCACGCGCTCGGCCAGCCAGTCGATCGCCGCCCACGGCTTTCGCAGCTTTTTAACCACCCTCGGAGTTATTATCGGTGTTGCCTCGGTGATTGGAGTGGTCTCTGTGGTACAGGGCTTCAGCGCCAGTATCACTCAAGAATTTGATGGTATGGGCACCAATGTAATCAACATTGAGTCCTATACACCACGTAAAGCAAGCCTCCAAGGGCTCTATGCCACGCTCGGTTACGATGACCTGATCGAGATCAAGCACCGTGTCAAAGGCATTAGCAACGTCACGCCCACGGTCAGTATCTGGGGGTCCAACGCGGTGATTTCTTATCGCGGGGAATCTACCGACACCATGGTAGTCGGCACCGCATCGACCTATCAAAAACTCTATGCAGTGTACCCAGAGGCCGGGCGCTTTTTTAATCTCAGCGACGATAAGAGCCGTCGACGAGTCGCTGTACTAGGGCCGTCAATCATCACAAAGGTGAACATTCAAGGCGACCCCATCGGCCAATATATCAGCATATCCGGCGAGTGGTTTAAGATCATCGGTATCGCCGAAAAACGCGGCAAACTATTCGGTTTTGATCAGGATGATTTTATCCTATTGCCCTACAGCACCACTCGCGCGCTGCTCGGTGGCGCGGAAGAGCCAGATATTTCCATCGGCTTACAGGTCGATGATATGCAGATGATCGAGCAAATAAAGCAGCAGTTAAAAAATGTACTGCGCCGCAACCACAACCTCGGCAAAGATGCCGCCGACGACTTTAAGATTGCCACCGCTGATCAAATGCTCGAGACTTTTAACCAGATTATCGGCAGCACCACCGTGGTACTGGCCGGTATTGTCGGTATCTCTCTGCTGGTTGGAGGCATCGGTATCATGAACATTATGCTGGTGTCGGTGACCGAGCGCACCCGCGAGATTGGAATTCAAAAGGCCCTCGGGGCTACCCGCTTCGACATCCTGTTGCAGTTTCTTATTGAAGCGGTATTTTTGTGTTTGCTCGGCGGATTGATTGGTCTGGTACTGGGTTTTGGCGCCGGTTCGTTGATCAGTTCAGCCACTGGCCTGCCCGAGGCTACCGTGCCGCTATGGGCGGTTTTTCTGGCGTTTGGCTTTAGCGCGGGTACCGGCCTCATATTTGGCATTGTTCCAGCTTTTAAAGCCGCCAACTTAGACCCCATCGATGCTCTTCGCTACGAGTAATGCACTGCGAATGATGCACTGCGGCATGGCCAAACCACCCGCTATCAACGGTGCATCATGCGCAATCGGCTCATCACTACCTGCTCGACGCTCCAATAGCCCGAAAACGCTGCGCGCCATGCAAGGCTTATTCATCGCGTATTTGCGCGCGTCTTTGCCTGCGCTAACAGATCCACTGCGCCGGGACTGGCAAAGGGGTTTTGGTAAAGCGAGTGGTGGCTTTCAACACCGACTTCAAGGACACAATCCTCTTGAGGTAGCGCCACGCAAAGCAGAATATAACCGCTTTGCGATTGGCGTTTATTGAGCGCAGTGCCGTTTGGCTGTCGCACGCTGCCGGAGAGCAGCTTGGCCGCGCAAGTAATGCAACCGCCGTATCGACAACCCACTGGCAACATCCCCCCAGTGGCTTCAACGGCATCCAAAATCGGCTGATCTTCGGCCACCTCAACGCGGAGGTTGTTGCGGTTTTTTAAGATCACGCTGTGGATCCGTCGCGTTTTAGACATCAACCACCTAGAGAACCTGTGCGGCCCGGAGTAACTGACTCACGATCATACCCAGATGTCCGATGAACAATCACCCCCTGGGTAGCGCGTTTCGTGGGCACGCGCTGGGCCATTCGGTTCTTTACCAAAATCGACCTGGAAATCTTCTCGAATTTGCATGCCGCCATTTTCCACGTCACAGTCGACGATCAGCATCATCCCGCCATTGTCTTTCATGTTTGGATAGAATTGATTATCCCAAGTCGAAAACAGCGAAGTAGTAACAAACAGTCGTTTTCCATCCAGCGATAGTTGAATCATTTGTGGTGCGCCATCTACCGAACGTCCGTTCACCTCCGGCGCTTTACCGAGCAGTCCACCGATCCACACTCGCCCCGTGAGTACCGGTTTGGATGGGTTGGAAATATCGTATTGGCGTAAATCGCCATGCAACCAGTTAGAAAAATACAGGTACTTGTCGTCCATAGAAATAAGAATATCGGTGATTAATCCGGGCATTGGCACCGGAAAACTCTCGACATCCACTGACTCTACATCGATCACTTTTTCAATCTGTAATTCGCCTTGGTCATCTTTATACCAATGAAAAATATTCGAACTCAAAGTCGCACCAACAAAGCCATGGGTGCTGTCTGGGTCGTGTAAAAAACGCGCCTCAAGAGGAATCAGGCCCTCGGCACCCAGATCGATGGTCTTTTCTATACTGCGCTGCTTAAAGTCCCAAAAATGAATTTGCTGACCGTACTTGCCCTTGGCGACATCGTCTAAATCGAAGCCCGGCATAAAGGTATTCGGAGCACTCCACTCGGTGGACACCATCATATTGTGGCGCGGTTGATACCAAAAATCGTAGCTGTACTTCATGCCGGTGGTATCGTTTTCCCAGCGCCCGACGATATTAAATTCTTTGTCGAGGTGCAGATAGCCGCCCGGGCCCTCGCCATTCGCATCACCAAGCATCGACACAATAATATCGGCGCCCAAGCAATGTACCGTGTGAGGTGCTGACAAATTGGTTTTTTGCTTGATTTCTTCACCGTCAATTTTTTTGTAAAGCGTTGGCTTTCGGGGATCTGTCGCCGTGTCGACAATATAGAAATGGGTCGTCCGTACACCCGGAATAATCAGGTATTTACGTTGCATACTGCCGTCGTCATTACACGACGAGCAGGCGTTCCAACCCATGTGGTGCAACTCATCGCCAACCTCGCCAATCTCCGTGCGATGAATAACTTGGCCGTAGGTGGGGCTCTGTTCATCGACGTCGATAGTGGCTAGATAATCCGGTTTTTCGATTCCCGTGCCAGTGTAGATACAAATCGTATAGACGATCTTTTCTCGCGGGGCGTTAATAGCATCCTGCGGCGATGCATACCCCGGACCTGCGCAGCAGCTACTCTTTGATTCTGACATTTTCACCCCCTTAAAAGTTAACCTCGTAAAACAGAGTTAGGCCTTTGATACGCTATGGCAAGGGCCTAATTCACCGATTCATCACCCCCGCTGTTATCGATGATAAAGGTTTTTAGCCTTGAGAGCGATGCTGTTCAGGCTAATTTTTTAGCCCTCACCATGCCCTCTGTCGACCGGAGATGGACAGATTGTTTATCCGGCCAAGACCGATCGCGCTAAAAGCTGCCGACCGCACCAAGCGGCTATCTGCGGGCTACCGAGTCTCGGGGCATCACCCGTCGCGCAGATAGCCGCAAACACGGGTGTTATCTAAACAATGCTTTGGGCGCAACAATGATGCGACCTCAAGCTATCACAAGCGACCACTTCGGTGCTCGCCATTGGCCTCGGCGATGTGGGTTCGCTCTGCTATTTTGACAGCGCAGTGCAGCGTTGCCATGCCCTGTGTTTAGCGCACTATGATGCTGGCTGTAGACATCAATCGACCGATGCCGCTGCCAGACTTGGTAGCAAGGTTGCGTCAAAAGGAACAAAGGCATAGCACTTAGTGTAATTCCCCCGAAAAATAATCGCAGCTTGTAATAGAGACTTTTATAATGTTAATCAAAGGAGTTTGCTATGCTGAGGTCGAGATGTTCCGACCACCAGATTTTATCGATTCTGATGCAATCCGAGGAGGGTGTTCCGGTCGCCGAACTGGCTCGCGAGCATGGCGTTAACACCGCGCTGATCTATCAATAGCGCTGCAAATACGGTGGCATGGATGCGGCATTAATGAAACGGCTCAAGGCGCTTGAGGCCGAGAATGCCCGGTTAAAGAAAATGTATGCAGAGGAACGCATCAAGGCCGAGCTTCGATAGGAGACCCTTGAGGGAAAGTTGTAAAGCCATCCTGCCGCAAAAAACTGGCTCGCATGATCTTTTGCATCAGCGAAACCTGCTATCGCTGCGATGTCAGGCTGTCAGGCAAGAATCAGCAGATTGCTGACTGGCTGCTTCGCCTGACACAGATGCACAAACGCTGGGGCTGTGGCCTGTGATTCCTGTACTTACGGAATGTGCAAGGGTTTGCCTGGAACCACAAACGGGTGTACCGCATTTATCGAGAGCTGAAATTGAACCTGCGCATCAAGCCGAAACGGCGTATCCGGCTTGATGCGCAGGGACGCTGGACGTTCCCAAGGCGGCGAACCGGGTTTGGTCAATGGACTTTATGTCCGATTAACTGAAGAGCGGAGAGACCTTCCGAGCCTTTAATGTGATGGATGACTCCAACCGGGAGGGTCTTGGTATTGGGGTGGATACCTCACTACCGTCTTGCAGAGTAGTACGAGCGCTAGAGCGCATTATCGAATGCCGCAGTAAACCCGCAGCACGGCGTTGTGACAATCGCCCTGAATACCTGAGCTAGACGTTAGTGGATTGGACAAATAAGCCCCGCGTCACTTTTAGATGCAAATCACTATTTTTGTATACTCAACCGGGTAAGCCAACACAGCTAAAAAAACAACACAACCTAGTATATTAGCAATTCTCGTCATCATTTAAA
>CALGJN010000110.1:0-5109 GCA_937920185.1 uncultured Cellvibrionales bacterium
CGCCGATCTTGGCCATCTGCAAAAGCGCTTCCTCGCCGATGATCGTCTGGTGCATTAAGACATGATTGAGCACGCTGCCCAGCGCATAGCGCGTGTTCTCATCGGCTACCGCTTCGCTGACCGCTTCTGAGATAGCTATTCCTAGGGAGCCAGGGTGGTCATTGTCTAGTGCCAATAACGACCGACCGTACTCGGTTACTTGCGATGGGCTGGGGTGGACCTTGCCGCCCCATATTTCCATCATGGTCTTACGGTAGGGTTTCGACCGATAAGAGGCAGCAACCTGCCAAATTTCGCATTCCAGACCAAATTGCGCGCAGGCAAAAGCCAGCGAGCTACCCCACTGCCCCGCTCCGGTCTCCGTGGTCAGTTTTTTTATGCCCTCCATGGCATTGTAGTAAACCTGCGGTACCGCGGTGTTTGGCTTGTGCGATCCGGCTGGACTCACGCCCTCGTATTTGTAAAAAATTTTCGCTGGTGTGTCCAAGAGTTTTTCTAAACGCCGCGCGCGAAATAACGGTGTCGGCCGCCATAGTTTGTAGACATCCATGACCTCGCCGGGTATGTCGACGTAGCGCTGCGTCGTCATTTCCTGTTCTATCAATGCTTTCGGAAACAGCGGTGCAAAATCCTCCGCTGTGGCAGGCTGATGGGTGCCGGGATGCAGTGCTGGTGGCATTGGCTCGGGCAAGTCCGCGGTTATGTTATACCATTGGGTCGGCATTTCGTTTTCTTCTAAAAAGATCTTGTTGGGATAAGACATAGTTATACTTCCACGTTTAAATTTTTGAATTTAATAGATCGCTGTTGCGCTCAGTCGAGCTGCACGGTAATCCACTTCCAACGGGTCATGATGTCGAGATCGGCGTCGGTGCCCTCGCGGCCAAAGCCACTTAGGCCGTTACCACCGAATGGGACGTGAGGTTCGTCCTGAATTGACATGGCATTGATATGTACCATGCCGGCGTTGGCACCGCGGGCTAGGTTGAGCGCGGTGCTGATGTCGCGGGTAAATAGAGAAAAGCTGAGACCGTAATCGGTGTCATTGGCCAGCGCCAATGCTTCTTCAACCGTGTCGACAGGGTAGATCGAGGTGACTGGGCCAAAGGTCTCTTCGCGACACAGGCTCATGCTCTCGTCGACATCGCTAAGGATGGTCGGCGGACAGCAAGCACCCTGCCACTCCCCGGCACCGTGGATCAATGTTGCGCCCTTGGCTATGGCGTCGTCGATATGCGCTTTAACGCGGGCTTGTTGGCGAGGACTGATAATTGGGCCAATCGCGGTCTCTGGGTCCGACAGATCGCCGATTTTGATGTTGGCCGCTATTTCAGTGTAGGCGGCGATAAATTTGTCCGCGATGCCGCGCTGCAGGATAATGCGGCTGGAGGCCATGCACGCCTGCCCCTGAAAGAAAAAGATTCCGATGGTCGCGGCTTCTAAGGCCTTATCTAAATCGGCATCGTCCAGCACCACCAGTGGGCTTTTGCCGCCAAGTTCGAGGGTTACCGGTTTTAGATCCCGGGCGGCCAGTTCGGCGACATGTTTGCCGATGCGCGGAGAGCCGCAAAAATTAATCGCCGCTACGTCCGCGTGGCTGGTTAAACTATCGCCGATCTCAAAGGGGTCACCGGTCACGTAATTGAAGACGCCGGCGGGGGTTCCGGCCTCGGCCAGCGTCTCGGCAAATTTGACCGTGACTTGGCTGGCAAATTCCGACGGCAGCAATACCGCGGTATTGCCGGTGGCGATGACCATTGCGATTTGTTTAACGTTTTTGAGCAGCGGTACGTTGAACGGCGTGATACAGGCGATTACACCGACCGGTTCGCGCACCGACATACCAAAGGCACCGGGTCGATCCAACGGCATAGTTTGGCCGGTGAGTCGACGTGGTACGCCGGCCGCGGCGCGGAAGGCATTAATGCAGTAGTCGACTTCAAATTGTGCCTTCATAATTGGCGACCCAACCTCGTCGATGAGTAACTGCAGATATTCATCGCGGTCGCGTTCCACCAGTGCGGCGGCGCGACATAAAATGGCCTCGCGCTCTTTAGCCTGAGTTTGACTAAAGGTTGCGAACGCTTGAACGGCGGCAGCCACCGCTCGGTCGATATCGGCCGGTGTGCCCTTGGCGACGTTGGCGATCACCGCTTGATCGGACGGGTTGAGGTCTTCGAAGTAGTTGCCGCCGGTGGGTTCTAGGTGTTCACCACCAATCCAGAGTTTTGAAGTTTTCATGCGTTAGATACCTGGTTGTCTACGTTGTTTGTCTGTCTGTTAGGCCTCTTGTTACGACGAGGGCTTTAGCCAAATATCTGCATCCTGGAGCAATTTCACCTGTTTTTTCAACACCTCGCGCTCATATTCGGCGTGTTTCATCGGCTCTCGATTGAGATATAAATTTTTCGGGTAAATCGGATCTTTGTAGACGATTTGATAGAGTTCAGTGCGCAGGTCCTTCATCCAGTTAGTCCATAGAGAGTTTTGCCGGTGAGCGCGCATGGCCTCGATGTTGATGGGCCCGCAGACGCTGGTCGAGACTCCACCATAGGCCTGTTTGCCAACAATTTGGCCGCGGTAATCGACGATCATGGACTGACCGCCAAAGGTGTCGATAGGAGTTTCTTCGTCTTGCGTGAGGTAGTAGGTGCCCATGTTGGGTGCGATCACGTAAAGATTGTTGTCCAGCGCCCGCGCTCGGGTCTGGATTTCAAAATAATCGTTGGATGCCGCCGGATGCGGGATTGACGCGCGATAGATGATCTCTGCGCCGTTCATGGCGAGCGCTCGGGCATTTTCAGGGTAGGAGCCCTCGTTAGCCATCATAATTCCCATACGGCCTATCTCGGTATCGACAACCGGCCAGAAGCTCTCTAGCGTGTTGCCGTAGCGCTCTATCCACCAATCGTAGATATCGTGCGGGCAAACCGAGTGCTCAACCGGGTAGAGCGGTGCGACTTTGTAGTGTTTGAGAATGATTTCGCCTTGCGGGTCGATGATAAAGCCGACGTTAAAAAAGCGCTCGGGTATTTCTTCGTGGCGGGCCTTGGCTTGCGCCATTACATAGACGCCGTGCGCTCGGGCTATTTTTTCTGCGATCATGTCGGTTTCGGGGCCGGGAATGTCGATCGCGCACTCGCGGGCAAAGTCCACGTGGTTGGCGTCCATAACTTCATCGTTAAAGCCCTGCAGAGCGCCCTCCGGCAGTGCGATGAGTTTTACCGGCAGATCCAGCGACGACAGCCATAGGGCGGCGTTGGCCATCGATGACAAATGCTCGATATTCTTAAAAATTTCATCGCGACGACGAATACCCCACACGGTGGGAACCAAGCCGACAGCATTAAAGGGTTGGATCATTTACTACTCCATTTTTGGATGATGGAACAACCACACCAGTGGTGTTACAGTCAGACCCATAATTTAACCAATCGCCTGTAGCATAACAACTATAGACGCAGTATATTTCGAGGAGGCGAGGCCCAATGGTGCAGATGAGTGCGACGGATGTGCGCGGTGCGATTAATGATCGCCCTATGAGTCCCTTTCAAATTGCTGTAGTGGCGCTTTGCGTGATTATCAATATGCTCGACGGTTTTGACGTGCTGGTGATGTCGTTTGCTGCGTCGTCGGTGTCTGAGCAATGGCAGTTGTCGCCAGCAGATCTAGGGTTGCTCTTCAGTTCTGGGCTGGTCGGCATGGCCATCGGTTCGGTGTGGATGGCCCCCTATGGCGATCGAGTGGGTCGGCGCTTGTTGGTTCTTGGTTGTCTGGCGATCGTCACTGTCGGCATGCTGTGTTCCTCTCAAGCCGCCGATAAGCATCAGTTGGCGGCGTTTCGATTTGTTACCGGACTCGGTATAGGGGGTATGTTGGCTACGCTGAATACCATGGTGTCAGAATATTCCAGCGCTGCTAGGCGCGGTTTATGCATCAGTGTACTGCAGTCTGCCTACCCACTGGGCGCCATTTTGGGGGGCATCGTCTCGGTTTACCTGCTGGGCGAATTTGGTTGGCGATCGCTATTTCTATTCGGTGGCTTGGCGTCGCTATGCATGCTTCCGCTCGCCTATTGGAAGTTGCCAGAATCCCTCGACTTTCTGCTCTCAAAAGACCGCGATGGCACGCTTGTGGAGATCAATCGGTTGACCGAAAAAATGCGCTTGCCGCGCGTTGATAGAATCGATCCGGCCAGTGATGATGCGCCAAGCGCCGGTTTGAAAGTGCTCTTGGAAGATCCCTATCGGCGGTCGAGCGCGTTAATCTGGAGCGCCTTTTTTTGTTTGATGTTCGGCTTTTATTATGTCGTCAGTTGGACGCCGAAATTATTGGTCGACGCTGGATTGACCACCGCGCAGGGGATTTCGGCGGGTATTTATCTACAGCTAGGGGGTATCGTCGGAGCGCTGAGCCTCGGGCTATTGACCGCACGCTATCCGGTGGCGCGACTAACGCCGCTGTATTTGCTGATGAGCGTGGTCTCGATGTTGGTGTTTGGCTTCGCTGATTTGGCTCTGCCGAGCTTGATGCTGTGCGCTGCTGTGATGGGGTTTTGTCTTATCGGCGCGATGATCGGTCTCTACACCATCGCGCCCTCTCTCTACCCAGTCAGCCACCGGGTGACGGGTATGGGTTGGGCTATCGGTATCGGCAGGTTGGGAGCAATTGTCTCGCCATTGATTGGTGGAATGCTGCTCGTCTGGGGTTTCAGTGCTGGCCAAAGTATGTTGGTATTTGCCCTGCCGCTGTTGTTGGCCGCGCTAGCCACCTTTAACATTCACTCCGAAGCGCCTCCAAACCCCTGATCGTCGATCACTAAAAATCTTCCACAATAGTGTATTATGCGAAAGACTGCGATTTTTGGTCAACTGTGAGTAAACACTAACGAGCATTGAGTGAGGTTAGCGGCTATGACTATGAATAATAATTGCGACCGGCGGCGTATGCCGCGCATTCCCGATCGAGGCGCTGCGCTGCGCTGGTATCGACGGCTATTGTCTATTGGTGTTGCGCTGGCGTTGTGCAGTCCAATGGCGTCGGCATCGAACCTCGAGGAGATCGTGGTGACGGCGCGTAAAAAGGCCGAGAGTTTGCAGGACTCGCCGA
>CALGJN010000111.1:0-8485 GCA_937920185.1 uncultured Cellvibrionales bacterium
TTTAGCGTGCAGACCTTTTCCTCTTTAAAAAAAATCGGTATCGAAGACCTTAAAGAGACTCTCGATCACTGGCTCAACCACGAATTGTCTGAGCCTGAAGATCCTTTAACGGCGATCGAATAACGAACCATCTGTGCGCCGCTGCCACTCAGTCCGACGGCGCTCGCTTTAGCCGGAGGGCAAAGCAAAAAAAAGCCCTGATTAAAATTTAATCAGGGCTCGCTACAGCTATGTAGATCGCAATTACGCATATGCTTCGCTGGGGGAGAGTTTAAGCAATTAACACACGCACAAACTTAGACAGGCGTTTGGCGATTAGTTCCCGAAAACTTGACTATATTTTCATTTTTTTGAAATTAATTTAATTTATCGCTGCTGTGGCAGCCTAATGGGCCTCATTCCAATTGTTGCCCACCCCGACATCGACGACCAGCGGTACGCGAAGTTCGGCAGCGCCCTCCATCCGCTGCTTTAATCCCAAGACCACCAAATCGACTTCGTTGTCCGGCACTTCCAGCACCAATTCATCGTGTACCTGCATGGTCATTCGGCACTGCAATTGATCCGCAAAGATCCAGCGATCGACTGAAATCATCGCTAATTTAATGATGTCGGCTGCAGTGCCCTGCATAGGCGCATTAATCGCAGTACGTTCGGAAGCTTGACGCCGCATGGCATTGCGCGCGTTAATTTCCGGAAGGTACAATCGCCGACCAAAAACGGTTTCCACAAAGCCGCGTTCCGCGGCACTTTCTCGAACCTGCGCCATGTACTCAAAAACGCCGGGATAACGCTGAAAATAACGATCGATGTAACCTTGAGCTTCGTTTCTACCGATCTGCAGTTGCTTGCCGAGCCCAAACGCCGACATACCATAGATCAGTCCAAAATTAATCGCCTTGGCGCTGCGCCGCTGCTGCGCGGTGACCCTATCGGCAGTGGTGTCGAAGACCTCTGCAGCCGTGCTGCTGTGTATATCTTCACCATTCGCAAAAGCCGCCAACAGGGTCGGGTCTTGCGATAGATGGGCCATGATGCGCAACTCGATTTGAGAGTAGTCGGCAGCGACAATGACGTGGTTAGGCGGCGCGACAAAGGCTTGTCGCACGCGCCGTCCCTGTTCGGTTTTAATTGGGATGTTTTGCAAGTTCGGATTTGACGATGACAGCCGTCCGGTGGCGGTGCCCGCTTGGTGGTATGACGTGTGTACCCGCCCCGAAGCGACGTTGATCATGGTCGGCAGTTTATCGGTGTAGGTTGATTTAAGCTTCGCTAAACCTCGCTGTTCGAGTAACAATTTGGGCAGGGGATAGTCGAGCGCCAATTCCTGCAACACTTCTTCTTTGGTCGATGGCGCACCCTTAGCGGTTTTCTTTAACGCCGGCAAGCCGAGCTTTTCAAATAAAATGTGCCCCAATTGCTTCGGCGAGGCGAGATTAAAGGTCTCGCCTGCAAGATCCCATGCCTCGCGTTCGAGTTCCGCCAAGCGAGTCGCAAGTTCACGGCTTTGCTCAAATAGCAGGCCCCCGTCGACCAACGCCCCGTGGCGCTCTATTCTCGACAGCACCGGCACCAGCGGCATTTCTATATCGGCGAATAATTTGGCGATGCTGGGAATGGCATCGACCTGAGGGGCCAGCGCATGGTGCAGACGCAGCGTGATATCGGCATCCTCCGCTGCGTAGGGAGCGGCCTGTTCTAAGGCGATTTGATTAAAGGTTAACTGCGCTTTGCCGCGACCCGCGATATCTTCAAATTTTACCGTTGCCACCTCGAGATAACGCGCCGCCAAACTATCCATATCATGGCGCAGAGCGACCGAGTCGAGCACGTAAGATTCGAGCATGGTATCGAAGGTAATGCCCGCCAGGTCAATACCGTGACGCGCCAGCACGCTGCAGTCGTATTTGAGATTTTGCCCCAGCTTAAAAATGCTCGGATCCTCGAGCAGAGGTTTCATTGACGCCAACACATAATCACGCGACAGTTGTTCTGGCGCGCCCAGGTAGTCGTGCCCGAAAGGAATGTAAGCGGCTTCACCCGGAGTCAACGCCAGCGAAATACCCACCAAGTCGGCGGTCATGCAATCAAGGCTGGTGGTTTCGGTATCGACGGCGACCAATTTGGCGCGCTTGACGCGGTCCAGCCAGTGTTCGAATCGCGCGGCTTCGGTAATCAATTCATAGTCGAGCGCAATCGGCGGCACTGGAATGGCTGCCGGCGGCTGCAAATTCGCTGGTGCCTCCTCGCTGGCCGCGGTGCTGGATTGAACATCGCTGGCTGCGGCGCCGACTTCATCCGCCCAAGCCTTGAATTCAAGGTCGTCAAACAGCCTGCGTAAGGCCTCGGAATCAACCGGAGCTTGCGCCAGTTGAAGAATATTTTGCGGCAGGACGACATCGGTTTTAATGGTCGCTAATTGGTACGAGAGATAGGCCAATTCACGGTGCTCGGCAAGTTTTGCCGCAGTATTTTTTGCACCGCGAAAGCCCAGCTCTGCAACTCGATCGAGCTGCTCATAGATGCTGTCCAAGCCGCCCAGACCTTGCAGTAAGGCAACGGCAGTTTTTTCACCGACGCCCGGAACCCCGGGGATATTGTCTGATTTATCACCCAACAACGCCAAGTAATCAATAATATGCTCGGGCGGCACACCGAATTTTTCGCGCACACCGTCGCTGTCCATAACGCTGTGGTTCATGGTGTTGACCAAGGTAATATGCTGATTGACCAGTTGCGCCATATCCTTGTCGCCAGTCGAGACGACCACTGGCCGTTCGGCCGCGGTCGCCTGCAGCGCGAGTGTGCCGATCACATCGTCGGCCTCGACGCCGGCAATCGCCAGTAATGGTAAGCCCATAGCACCTACGATCCGATGAATCGGTTGAATTTGCGCGCGCAAATCGTCCGGCATGGGCGGCCGATTGGCCTTATATTGCGGATACAGGTCATCGCGAAAGGTCTTGCCGCTGGCGTCAAAAACTACCACCAGAAGGCTTTTTGGGTAATCTTTTTGTAGACGGCGGAGCATCGAAATGACGCCTTTGACCGCGCCGGTCGGCAGATTTTTACTGTTGGTAAGCGGCGGTAACGCATGATAGGCGCGATACAAATAGGAAGAACCGTCGACGAGGATCAGTGGTTCGTTTTGGGACATAGGCCGGACCTCGAGAGACTTAAAATAACCGTCAAGCATACACCATTATCGCCGTATAGCGGGCTTTTTAAGCGCCCTGAACTACCCGGTCAAACGCACCAAAGCAGGCGCTATACTGGGTGACGAGATGTTCGATAAAATGGCTGAAGGAATCTGCGCCAACAGCAATCTGTATGCCCAAAAGGTCGAGGGGCAGAACCTGAACACCGAGGTTTTTGGCCATCGCTGTGGCATCACGACCGGCATATTGGGCCTCGACAAAGACGCAAGACGGTTGCTCGGCAGTCGCCGATCGATGCATGGCATAGTGACTGGCAAGGCCTTGTGGGTGACCTGCAGCATCGCGAATGGTTGTCGGGCGCGACAATCTAAAGGCGCTGGCAAAGTGGCCATAAGCGTCGTGGTAGGCAATGGTAGATTGATCGGCAAAGGGCGTTAACACCCGCTGGTGCCTCTGCAGCGTAGCGTCATCGATCAATCTCCGCGGCGGTAGTTTGAGTATCTGCTGTATGCGCCTAGCCAGCACCTCAGCATTTGCTGGATTTAACCAAAAATGTAAATCCCGTTCCAACGGCCGGTCGTTGGATGGCGGCAGGTTCGATGAAGGCCAGTGCAAATCTAATGTCGATGCGGTAATCAATCGTTCGGTCGGTATTTTTGCCAAGTGCTTATTCAAGCGTTGCTCAAACGCTGGATCGACACGAATGACTAGATCTGCCGCCGCAATACGTTGCAACATTGAGGGCGTTAGGTGCAGATCGTGCGCCGATTGCGCCGGCGACTGTAAATACTCTACCGTCGCTGCATCGCCAACTGCCGATGCAGCGATCAGCGCGAGTGGTTTAATGGTGGTCAAAATCACCGGCTTGGCCAACAATTCATCGGCCCAGACCTGCGAACACCAGCATCCGAAAGCAAATATCCGGAGAATTTTAGTAACCTTGGCCACAGCCTTCATTGCCTATTCCCATTGCAGATTTCGACGCAGGAGAGTTTTTCTACCCGCTCCAAATTGGTTATATTATAACATAGCAGCGTTGATTCGAGGCGCTACCGCGCTGACAAATTCGCGTCGCCCCCCAGCCCTGGGAACATCTGCGGTGGATCGTGGGGCCAATTCCGCCAACCATTTATTAAGCCCCTATAATTCTCTCTGAAACTGTTATTAGCGCACCGTTTGCCATCGTTTAATGCGATGATTGTTGGCTGGTTCCCAAACGCCACCTACAGAAATTCGTTGATTAATTGCCAACGCTGCGGATGCGCCGCCAAAATAGGCCACAGTGAACTCAACGAACTGCTAAAATCTGCCCGTGACGCAACGAAATTTACCCTCGAATGACAAAATTTGGAATTATTTAGGCACCGTTTACAATGCCGCTTGGATAAAGCCCCATGAACACAGAGGTCGATCATGTCTAAACAAAGCATTGAACTGCTCGACGTCTGCCATTCGTTTAAAGGGCAGAGCGTACTCGAGCGCATTTCAATGCGCCTCGAACAGGGTGAAATAACCACGCTGATTGGCCCCAATGGCGCGGGAAAATCCACCTTGGTACGCATCGTGCTCGGACTCTTAAAGGCAGATTCTGGCCAGCGTCTGTGCTCATCAAACCTACGCCTCGGATATATGCCGCAAAAGATCAGCATCGATCCGACGCTACCCCTGACCACGCTGCGGTTTTTGGGCTTGGCACAGGCAACCCGCGCAGAGTGCCGCGCTGCGCTAAAGATGGCAGAAATAGAGCATGCAGAAAAAACTCCAGTACAGCATCTAAGCGGCGGCGAAATGCAGCGCGCACTGCTGGCTCGAGCGGTGCTGCGCAAACCCAATTTTTTAATTCTCGACGAACCAGTACAGGGCGTCGATATCAACGGTCAAAACGCGCTTTACAATACTATTGCGGCGTTGAGTAAAACCCTCAACTGCGGCGTTTTGATGGTCTCTCACGACCTCCATCTGGTGATGTCGGCGACCGATCGCGTGATCTGCTTGAACAAACATATCTGCTGTTCCGGCCTACCCGCACAGGTCACTCAAGACCCTGCTTATTTGGATATTTTTGGTCGCACTACAGCGCTCTATACCCATGCCCACGATCATCACCACAACTTACAAGGCGATGTTATCGGCGCTGCACATGACGGCTGTCAGCATGACTGATTTTATTCTCTATGCGCTGTTGGCAGGCCTCGGGGTGGCTGCAGTGGCGGGGCCATTGGGCTGTTTTGTGGTCTGGCGGCGAATGTCGTATTTTGGCGACACGCTCGCGCACTCGGCGCTATTGGGCGTGGCTTTAGGCATCCTTTTGGACTTGAACCTCAACCTCGCCGTGGCCGTGGTACCCCTGTTGATTGCCACCGCTATGGGTGCACTCGAAGGTCGTGCCAATCTCTCGGTAGATACGCTATTGGGAATTTTGTCCCATTCCGCGCTCGCCACGGGTCTAGTCGTGATATCGTTTTTAGAGGGTGTCAGGGTGGATCTTATGTCGCTACTGTTTGGCGATATTCTGGCTGTGACGGACGCCGACATCTATCTAATTTACGCAGTTTCCAGCTCGGTATTACTCGTACTCATGGTGCTTTGGAAGCCGCTACTCAATATTACCGTCAACGCAGAATTGGCCGCTATAGAGGGCACCAAGGTAGTCGTGGTGCGCACCGCTCTGATGATAATGACCGCGCTGGTCATCGCCATAGCAATGAAAGTCGTCGGCGTGCTGCTGATTACCGCGCTACTTATCATCCCCGCCGCGACGGCGCGGGCGATCAGTCACACGCCGGAACAAATGGCTTTAGTTGCCAGCTTCATCGCTATGTTAACGGTCATTTTAGGGCTTGCCATGTCGTGGCAATTGGATACCCCAGCGGGGCCCTCAATGGTAGTTTGTGCGGCGCTACTATTTGTCTTTAGCAGCCTCAAAAAAGGGCCAGCTTAAGCGCTGTAAATTCGACTACTAGAATACTGCGTCGATTGAACGCCAAGTTTGGCGCAACATAACTTCGCTATGGGGTGCTTTAAAAAAAGCGTGATAGTCGCCTTCAGGGTTGATCAACAGTAATTGAGTACTGTGGTCGATGGTGTAGTTGTCGCCCTCCAAGGCGACGCGATTATAGGCAATATTGAGTTCACCTGCCATCCGGCGAACAAAGTGTTGATTGCCGGTCACACCGATAAAGTCGGCGTTGAAGTAAGGTACATAATCGGCTAATTTTTCCACGCTATCGCGCTCTGCATCCAGTGAAACCATCACTATCTGTAGCTTTGCCTGTTCGTCAATACTCAACTTACTGTACATATCGTTGAGCGTAGACAGGGTCGTTGGGCAGATGTCTGGACAGTTGCTAAAGGCAAAGAAAAGAATACTCCACTGACCGCGCAATTGCTCGGCCGTGAACGGCTGGTCGCGATGATCGCGCAACTCGAAGTCGCTAAAAATCCTCGGGGTGTTGAGCAATACCGCGCCATTCACCTGCAATTCCTGCTTCGACATGATCACCGGCTGGCTCATGCGCCAAATGAAGCCGCAGATCACCAGCGCAATAAATACGATGATACAAATAATGGTATTGCGGATAGCGCGCTGTTGATCGGCCATAAATAACAATCTCTAAGTTCAGGTAAATGGGTGCGTTTTTATAACAAAATAATGATCCAGCAACATAATGCAAAACAGTGCCATCAAATAAAGGATCGAATAGTTAAAGGTCTGCATCCCGGAATTGCCCCCGTCGCTGCGCAACATGACAATCGACCAAAATATAAACCCTGCGCCTAAAACCAGCGCGCCAAAAAGGTAGAGCCACCCGAGCATACCGGTTAAGTAGGGCATAACACTGACCAATAGCAAGATCACCGTGTACAACAGAATATTGATCTTGGTATACCGCTCGCCGTGGGTCACAGGAAGCATAGGTATTTTGGCATTGGCGTACTCATCTTTACGATGTAACGCCAGAGCCCAAAAGTGCGGGGGCGTCCAGGCAAAAATAATCAACACCAGTAACAGGGCATTGTGGTGAACCTCGCCGGTGACGGCCGTCCAACCCAATAACGGCGGTGCGGCACCCGCCAAACCACCGATAACGATATTTTGTGGCGTGGCGCGCTTCAGATACATAGTGTAGATAAAGGCATAACCCACTAGCGACCCCAACGTCAACCAGGCGGTCAGTGGGTTGATGAAGACCATCAGTATCGACAGTCCAACAAGGCCCGTGACCGCGGCGAATAATATCGCTTGCCGAGACTCGATACGACCCGTGGCGATGGGTCGGTTGGCAGTTCGCGCCATCTTTTCATCGACGTGTTGGTCAACGATATGATTGACCGCGGCGGCGGACGCCGCACTCATAGCAATGCCCAGATTGCCCAGCAGCAATACCTCCACCGGCACCATCTGATCGGTGGCCAACAACATACCAATCAGCGAGGTCAAGATCATCAAAGCGACGACATTGGGCTTACACAGTTCTAAATAATCTCGCCAAGTCGCCGGCAGCACATCGAAATCAGCTTGGGGGTTCATAGGTGCCTCTCAGCGGACGCGGTGTCGCGCAGTTCATATTCATCGATCGGGCGAGTATTTTAACAAGTGCTTTAAATCCTCGAGCAAGCCACCCGCATCGTCGTCCTCACTATAAAACAAAATCGCCAAATTGTCCGGCGTCAACACCAGGTAACGGGTATCTTGCATATCCCACGCCGCCGAGCTCCCCGCAAGAAGCCCCTGCAGGCGAGCGACGTCAATAGGAATTATTTGCAAAAATGGGTGCTCGGCTTGCAACGAAGTGATTGCTTCGGCGTCCACTGTTCGGCTATCAGGCAGGTACATTCGTTGCATCCGACCGGTGTACTTGCCGAGCAGCATATGGACGTTTTTAGTCTCGCGCAATACATCGCGACAACCAGCGTCACAACCATTGCCGCCGATCACTAACACCGTCCACTTGGGCGCAGAAGCGCTGTTTACTGCTGGCAGAACCGCTGTCAGATCTATCGCAGGCTTGACCAACGCGCCCTGATTAGTGGTGCCAAACAAGTCGATCATCCGCTGCCGCGATTCCTCGTTAGTAGGCACCAGCAAGAAGCCTGCGAGGATAACCCCAAAAACAATCGCCATCATCAGCCATATTTGATACTGAAAGGCTCTTTGGGTCTTGGTCACTGGGATGTCATCATTCATCTTATACTCTCCGTATCAACGCTGCTAACCAGCTGGTAAGATTTGACATGGCCGAGATTGCCATGATCACCAACACCGCCGCCATAGTAAACCACTGCACCGCATAGGCGGTGTGTTTTTCGGGCTGCACCGCGACCGT
>CALGJN010000112.1:0-8485 GCA_937920185.1 uncultured Cellvibrionales bacterium
AGCACCGCTTGCGGTCACCCATTCCGTCTCAGTAGGGACAATTTGTCGTCATTGCCAAGCACTGATAGTTTTCCTCAGGCGGTGTTGAATCAGACCCAGCGTTGGTGCACTATTGACGCGATTCCCGAGCGCGCAGGCGTCTTTGTTGAGGCACTAGCTCGCCGTTATAAAACACCTAATATATTCAATGTAAATAATTATATTTTAACGAATTTATTGTAAAAATCTGTGTGTTTGTTAGGTTTTTTAAGCCCCCTAATGTGGAGTTTTAGATGAATATTGTGGCGGACGACAACATGCCTGGGGTCGAGGAATTGTTTGGCGCCTACGGCGACGTCAGACGGATAAGCGGCCGTCAAATATGCCCGGCTGATGTCGCTGCGGCGAATTTATTGTTAGTGCGTTCGGTAACCAAGGTCAATCGAGAGTTACTGGATAACAGTGCGGTGCAATTCGTCGCTTCAGCCACGATTGGTACTGACCATGTCGATCTAGATTACTTGCAAGAGCGTGGAATCGGCTTTGCCCATGCGCCTGGCTGCAATGCCGATGCAGTGGTGCAGTACGATTTATCGGTGTTTTGTCGTCTGATGCCCCACTGGCGTGAGCTCAATGTCGGTATCGTCGGTTGCGGTAATGTCGGCGGTCGTCTGTACCGTATTCTCAAGGCGTTAGGCGTTGCCTGCCAGGTCTACGACCCTTTTTTGCACGCCGACAGCAATGCCGATTTGGTCGAGTATGACGATGTGTTAAAAGCCAATATTTTGTGCTTTCACACGCCGCTAACGCGGCATGGCCGACACCCAACCGAACACTTGATGGGTCGTCAACAGCTCGCTGAGTTGGCACCGGGCACGCTGCTACTAAATGCCGGTCGGGGCGCCGTGATCGACAACCTTGCACTGCTCGAAAGCCTCACCGAGCGCGGCGATCTGCTCGTGGCGCTCGACGTTTGGGAGACCGAACCGACCATCGATAGGGCGCTACTCGAACAGGTTGCAATTGCCACGCCGCATATTGCTGGGCACAGCGTCGAGGGCAAGACGCGCGGCACCGAGATGATTTTTGAGCGATTTTTAACTTGGCGCGGTGGGCTTGATAAGCCACAAAAAAATATCTTTGAACAGACTGAAGAGTTGGCGATTAAAGCTGCTGCGAATCCAATAAACGCCGCTATTTTAGCCAGTTATGACGTGTCTGAGGACGATCAGCGCTTTCGAGAGAGTATGCGTCGCTCAGCAAATACCGCGCATGATTTTGATCGCTTACGACGTGATTATCCGGTGCGCCACCAATTCAGTCATTTCCGATGCCCCGACGCCAGCGATTGTCAGGCTGATCTCAAGTCGCTGGGTTTTGTCACTTAAAGTCAGGCTATGCGCGCATTTTGGCTAAAAAGTTCGCCAGTCGCGAGATCGCTTCGGTGAGTTGGTTCTGATCGGGCAGGAACACGATGCGAAAGTGTTGTTTGCCGGGCCAGTTAAAGGCGCTTCCCTGCACCAGCAGTACTCGCTCTTGCTTGAGAAAGTCGAGCACGAACTTTTCATCGTCCAAGATCGGATACACCTCGGGATCTAACTTGGGAAATAGATACATCGCCGATCGCGGTTTAACGCAGGACACGCCCGGTATGTCGGTAATCATTTTATAGGCGAGGTCGCGCTGTTGGCGCAGTCGCCCACCCGGCGCAATTAAATCATCGATGCTTTGATAGCCGCCGAGCGCGGTCTGTACCGCGAGCATCGCCGGTACGTTGGCGCATAGGCGCATTGTCGCCAGCATTACCAGACCGTCGAGGTAGTCTTTGGCGCCCTGTTTGGCGCCGCTGGCGACAATCCAACCAGATCGAAAGCCGGCCAGGCGATAGGTTTTTGAAAGTCCGTTAAAGGTCAGGCAGAGCACATTTTTAACGCGCGTTGAAAGCGGTTGATGGGCCGCGCCCTCATAGACAATTCGGTCGTAGATTTCATCGGCAAAGATCACTAAATTATGCTTTTCGGCCAATGCAATGATTTGATCGAGCACTTGCGCAGAGTAAACGGCACCGGTTGGATTGTTTGGGTTGATGACCACAATCGCGCGCGTTTTTGGCGTCAGCTTAGCTTCTATATCGGCAATGCTTGGCTGCCAATCGTGGTCTTCATCGCATAGGTAGTGCACTGGAGTGCCACCACTGATCGAGGTAGCCGCGGTCCATAAGGGGTAGTCCGGTGCGGGTATTAATATTTCATCTCCCGGGTTGAGCAGTGCCTGCATCGCCATCATGATGAGCTCGCTGACACCGTTGCCCATAATGACGTCTTCGACATCGACGTTTTCTACCCCAAGCGCTTGATACTTTTGCATCACCGCCTTGCGTGCGGCAAACAACCCCTTGCTATCGCTATAACCCTGGCCATCCCGAAGGTTTTTGATCACGTCATAAAATATTTCATCGGGGGCATCGAAACCAAAGGCGGCGGGGTTGCCAATGTTGAGTTTAATGATTTTTTGGCCTTGATCCTCAAGCCAGGTGGCGTGATCAAGCACCGGCCCACGTATGTCGTAGTGGGCATCATTGAGTTTGTATGACTTTTGTACGTGCATATTAATAGCTTCACATCGGTGCGTTGGGCCAGTGTCTATTGTAGCGAATTACGCAGAATAATTTGCAAATATCATCTTTGCTGGACAAATTAAACGTCGCGCCGCTGTTGGTGCTGAGTCGCCGTGCGATTTTGTCATTTTGTCGCCTTGAGGAGAAGGGCGTTACCACCACAATGTGTTATAAAATAGCTGCCGTTAGACCGGCGCGAAAGATTTTCAGGACAGCGTTTATCACCAATCGTCGAGTATTCGGGGCTTGTAGAGCGTCAGCTAGCACAAACCGCAATTAAGCGACGTTGGAGTAGGGCGTTGGTCTTGACAGGCATCGAGTTGCTACTTAGAATGCGCGGCTTGTTTGTCCAACACGTCCCGTTCGTCTAGAGGCCTAGGACACCGCCCTTTCACGGCGGTAACAGGGGTTCGACTCCCCTACGGGACGCCATTTTTAACGCGACAGACGCGGGAATAGCTCAGTTGGTAGAGCGGTACCTTGCCAAGGTACAGGTCGCCGGTTCGAACCCGGTTTCCCGCTCCATTTCACATTCGCTCGATGTTTACGCAGTCGCTGCTCACAGTCGCTGCTCACATCCACTGCTCACATTCAATGCTCAAGGCGTGTGGTACGCTAGTACTCGATGGCTCCTCTGTCGCGCTAGCGTGGCGTTTTCAGATCGCCATCCGTTGGTTCGGTTCGACGCGCAAAGCGGCGGTTCGCCCGACGGCACGGGTTTTAGGTTCATGTATTTCTGGCGCTTTGTTTCTTTAATGGGACGTGTTATAAAAGTTGATCATTCAACCGGGGTAATGGTCATGGCGCTATACGACAACCTATTCGAGCCATTAACGATTGGTCCAACCAAGTTAAAAAATCGGATCGTTCGCTCTCCCCATGGAACAGGGCTGGCTGGAGAAGACCTGATCTCGTACCACGAAGCGCGGGCAAAAGGTGGTGTTGCGATGTCGACTATCCAGGCGACTGGCATCCATAAGAGTGCTCCGCAGGGAATTCCGCTACATACGGACGCTTGCAAACCGTTCCTGACCGAGATCGCCGACAGGATCAGGCCCCACGGAATGAAGCTCTTTATCCAGCTTTACCATCCCGGTGCTGGGATGCAGGGCATGCCGGAAAACTGGTCGGCCAGTGCTGTCCCTAATCCCATGGCAGGGGTCATGCCGGTTGAGATGACCAAGGCCATGATTGATGATGTTGTCGGATCGTTTGCCCTGGCGGCGGCCAGAGTCAGGGACTGCGGCCTTGACGGCATTGATATCCATGCTTCCAGTGGTTACCTGATACACGAGTTTCTCTCACCTGCGTTGAACAAGAGAACGGACGAATATGGCGGCAGTCTTGAGAATCGAATGCGGTTCATGTTTGAAGTGATCGAGGCTGTTCGAGCTGAAGTGGGCGATGCGGTTGTTGTAGGGGTTCGTTTGCCGAACGAGGATTACGTGCCGGGTGGTCTGACGGCAGATATCAATGCAGACATTGCCAGGGCGGTTGATCCTGTTGCGGATTATATTTCGCTGCATATGGGCGCCTACTGGCGATTTCATAAACTGATTGCACCGTCTGACGAACCGCTAGGGGTTGAGATGCAGGCCAACAGTGTGATTAAACCTTTCATCACCAAACCTACCATGGTCACTGGTCGTATCATGACGCTTGATCACGCGAGCGCCATTGTGGCCAGTGGTGAGGCAGATATGGTTTCCATGGTTCGTGCCCTGATTGCAGATCCAAACCTTGTTAACAAGGCTCGTAACCGAGAGGAGAGCACAATACGTCCCTGCATCGGGACTAATATGGGGTGTGTCGGTCAGTTAATGTCAGGAGGCTCGTTGGGATGTGTTGTTAACGCTGCCGCAGGAAAGGAACAGATACTGACGTTTGAGCCTCAGGACAGGGTCAGCCAGCCGAAGAAAATTCTGCTGGTAGGCGGTGGTCCCGCGGGCATGGAGTTCGCTAGAACTGCGGCGTTGCGTGGTCATCAGGTTGAACTTCATGAAGCGATGAAAATGCTTGGTGGCCAGGTTGCCATGGCGAGGTCCGCCCCTAAACGCGGTGACATTGGCACCATAGTAGATTGGTTAGCAGAGGAATTGGAGACGCTGGGGGTTGATATTCATTTGAATTCTTACATCGACGAAGAGCTGGTTTCCCAGATCGCACCAGATGAAATTGTCCTGGCGACGGGAACAACTCCGCGCACGGACGGTATGCAGCAGGCGACACCGGCGAGCGAAATACCCGGGTTTGATCTCCCACATGTCTACTCATCCTGGGACCTGCTCGGTTTTGGGGATATTACGTACATTGAGGGACCGGCGCTGGTATATGACGATACCGGAACATTTGAAGCTATCTCGATTGTTGATATTTTGTTGGAGAAAGGCGTGCACGTCACCATGGTATCCAGAAATGACTCAGTCGGTGCCAGGCTTAACTATCCGCCTGTTACCGCGGGCGCTGCACGGGAACGGCTGTATTCTGGTGATTTTGATTTTGTGGGTTCGCATCACGTGCTTAACATTAGTAAGAGCGACGTTGAAATAGGGGTCCTGTTTACAGAACGAAGCCGTAAGATTCCGGCGAAGACGGTGGTATTTGTCGGCTTCAATGAGCCGAGTCGAGAGCTCTGGCAATCACTTCAGGGAAATGGGCCGCCATCGCACATGATCGGTGACGTCCGAGGCAAGAACAGCATCCTGACCGCGATCCACGCCGGTAATGAACTTGGCAGGAGTATTTGACAGTGAAAATCCTGACCGCGGTGCAACAGTAGAGGCGGGAGCGTATTCTTCTTACCGCGAGGGGCCAGTTGTCCCAGTTCGGATATGAACATGCGCGAGCTTGCTGTGATTGCAGATGTATCGACATCTACCCCGTACAACCTTTACCAGAGCAAGGACACACTGATACTCGCTGCGCTTGAAGACCAGCTGGCAGATATCAACGCGGTGGTTGCTGAAACTAACACGTCGGGTCTTGGTCGTTTTCTGGCGCACGTCGAGGCGGTCGCTGATCAGATTGTAGAAACGCCTCAGTATGCGGAAGCGATGGGTACGATGTTGTTCGGTGCAGATGCCCATGACCCGATCGTTTAGCTGCTGATTGGGACGTCGTTATCTTTCAACAGGGAAGAGCTTGCTGAAATGGCTGGTTGCGGTGAACTTCGACAAGAAACAGACAGAAATTTTCTGGCCCGTAGGCGCTCTTTCTCGAGAGGCTCTTTAGAGTATTTTACTCAAAGCACTGGGCTGTAAAAGCGGGCGTGGCCCGACAGTTTATGCGTTTGAAAGGCGAATTGCTGCGCTTTTGGGTGTATATAGATCGCCCCGATCCAGCGTTAGCGAAGGCTGTTCGAGCCGTTTGATCTTGGGCGCAACGGGTTTATATCACCCTCGTCCGAATGATAACTGCGTGCCTCTGCGAGCGATTTAACAGACCATCTGGAGGGTTGCGTAAGGCCAGCGAAAACCCGCTTTCAAGCTTGGCGTAAAATCGCCTCCATTATTTAATCTACAAGATAAAAAACCGCATTTACATTTGATTCGTAATCAAGTAACTTGTCTCTACGGAGTGACCACGGTGTCCGGACATTGTTGTGGGCGGGTCGTTAATAATTCAAATGCTGTCGAGACCTGGTTTAGCATCTCGACGGAAGTACAGATTTTTGTAGGATCAGTAAAAGGTGGTTGGCATGAATGAAATCCTAAAAGATGCGGTGTTTGCGCCTTTGGCGAATGTGGCAGAGCCCCGGTGGTGGACCGGCACGCCGGCCATTGACCCCGCGCGATTTGTCATCGATGGGCACGAATACCGAGTGGCAGGGCGTCCGCTGACGCCGAGTGACGAACTGTCAGCGCGCATGCGTCAAACGTTCAAAGACGTCGGGTTGGTGCACGTCATCAACACCGGTCTAGACGATTTAGAATCGATGAGATTGATCGCCACGCAGGTACCGATCAATCAGCGTAAATACGAGGGCGGTGCCAATCCACGCAAGACTTTGCAAGCCAATGTGTTTGAGGTCGGTGCGCCGCTTGAAGCCTGGTTGCACTACCACCACGAGATGGCATACATCGGGTCCAGTACCAAAATGATTGGTTTTCTGGCCCACAAGCTACCAAGCAAGGGTGGCGCGACGTTTGTATCGGACAACGTGCAGGCGACCACTGATCTGCTGGCTACCCCGTTTGGCCAAAAGCTTAAAGAACGTGGCCTTTGCTACCATCGCAATTTGACCGACCGAAACGCTTACAAAGACAAGCTGGATATCGGTGTCTACAATCACTGGCAGCAATCGCTGATGACCGAGGACCCGGATGAGGCGATTGCCGAGGCACGTCGGAGGGGGCTCGATGCGCAGTGGGGCGAAGGCGGGCTTCTCAAGACCCGCTACACGATCTCAGCGTTCGAATATTTCCCTCAGTTGGATCGTAACTTGCTTTACAGCAGCATGGCGGACGACAGTATGTGGTTCGATACCTGGCCATTGGTTCAGCACCTGGCGATAGACCAAAGACCGTTAAAGCTTACCTTTGGCGACGGCTCGGAGATGAGTCTCGATGAGAAGCAAGAATTTTTGGATGTTTATGACCGCTATGGGATACCTCTAGATTGGGAGGTGGGTGATGTTGCGCTGATTTGTAATTACCGGTTTGCCCATGGCCGCCCCGCGGTTGAACTGAAGGAGGGCGAACATCGCGAGCTGGGTGTGCTGATCGGGGATGCCTTTGATCGGCTAGAAACCTACCCAGACAAATGGTGATGCGGCCGACTCAACCGGCCGTGAGTGAGGCGCAGTTAGTCCTGCCATTCAGCCCTTGCGTCATTTAACTGACAGCCTGATTGCATGCCTAGGAAAAGAGCAGGTACTGCTCGATGAGCGTGTCGGCGAACGCTACCATAGCGATTGGAGTTCGGCTATTGGCTGCGCGCCTAGTGCAGTTCTGCGACCTAAATCTACTCAACAGCTCTCCGAAGTCATGGCGCTCTGCCACGATCATCATCAACCGGTGGTTATTCAGGGCGGGTTGACTGGTCTAGCGGGTGGCGCGACACCGGTATCCGGTGAAATAGCCATCTCGCTGGAGCGTATGACTGGTATCGAAGACATAGACCCCACCGGTATGACGATGGTGGCGCACGCCGGAACCCCGCTGCAGGTATTGCAGGACGCGGCGCTTGAACACAATCTGTTTTTGCCCCTCGATTTGGGCGCTCGCGGCAGTTGTCACATCGGTGGTAACGTGGCGACAAACGCCGGTGGTACCGAAGTCATTCGGTATGGGATGACGCGATCGCTGGTGCTCGGTTTAGAAGTAGTGCTCGCCGATGGGACTGTGGTCAATGCTATGAATCGATTGATTAAAAACAATTCTGGTTATGACTTAAAGCAATTATTTATCGGCTCGGAAGGCACCCTCGGGGTGATCACGCGGGTGGTGTTAAAATTGCAACCCAAGCCGTTGAGCTATCATACGGCGCTCTGTGGTTTCAGCGATTACGACTCGGTTGTCGAGGTACTAAATCGGCTTAAAAGTAGTTTGGGATCCGGCTTGACCGGTTTTGAATTGATGTGGGACAACTACTATCACCGCGTATTGGAGATGGTGTCAGATTTGGCCAGTCCGCTGCAGCAATCCCATCGGTTTTATGTCCTCTTGGAGTTCCGCGATAGTCAAGCGAAAGCTGGCTGTGAGCGTTTTGAATCGGCGTTATTCGAGCTACTTGAAGCTGACAAGATGGACGATGCAGTGATCGCACAATCGCATCAAGAAGCGGCTAATTTTTGGCGAATTCGCGATGGTGTTGCTGAGTTGTTGCAGTGTCTAGGGCCGCTCTCAAACCAAGATATCAGTTTGCCGATCACCAAAATAGGTGAATTTA
>CALGJN010000113.1:0-3080 GCA_937920185.1 uncultured Cellvibrionales bacterium
TCGACAACATAGTCGGGACATCCCGGCAGTTGCTTCAATGAACCGATCGCCTCAACCTGAAAGCGTGGCGTGGTGTTAGTTTTGACGACGCTACCCATAGGCACGGTGGCATCCGACTGCTGCAAGTCAAACCACAGTAAGATGCGATGACCACTAGTACCGTAGACCTCGCGTCGCTGCATCGCGTCCCAAATCGCCTCGCGATTACGTCCCTGCGAGTGCACCGCGGCAATACCACCAACGTTTAAGAACGACGTGGTGCGCTCAAACTCAGAGGCAAAAATCTTCGCGCTCGCCGGGTCTATTTGGTCTGCGCTCAGCGACTGAGTGCCATACTCGCTGACCACCGCAGACGAGGCAAAAACATCGCGCCAAAACTCACTACGCACACCGGTTGCATCCGACGTATTTAAGCGCTGAAGCTGCTTAAAACCGTTTCCTGCGCGAGCCGAATGGGTATCGGTCGAGCCAATAAAACCCCAACGATAACCCAGTGGATTGTCTGGATCATCGAGATTTCGCGCCGCCAATCCCGCCTGCACCGACTTTTGCGGTCGGTAGTTGAACGCTGGCAAATATATATCGCGTGCCTGACCGGCGTCCAACCACTCCTCCGCGACATGACCGGGCACGGTCATGAAGCCTTGAACACCATCCACTTGAACAAAATTATGCCGCGCTTGCGCCGCTCGAAGTTGACAATTTGCAGCGCTGTTGCCGTCCGCCAAACAGCGCTTGAGAATAATCTCGCCCGCCTGCCAACAACTCGGCAGGTAGTTGGCTTGCGGTGCCGGACACACCCAGTCGCCTGCAGCATTGCGCTTGCGGGCAGCAAAATCTCGATATTGTTCAGAATTACCGTGACCGGAATAGACCTCAATCAGCTTGGTTTTATCGGCGTCGACGTTGTCCGCGGTCAGTTGGTGGATCCAGCTTGAGTTGGGTGGACTGTAAAATCCCCAACTAGTCCCGTGGGGAACCACCATGGTTTCAAAACCCCACTCGTCGAGTTTAGCGAATAATTCTCCGGGCGTAGCAACCGCCTCAAAACATTCCACCGGAAGATCGGGGCTGGCAATCCCCGTTTCACAGGCCGGTACCGCCGCCATTTGCATCACCCAGTCGTTGTAAGATGCGTAGTAATCACGGTGCCGTGGGTCGAGCAACCCCAACAACCCCGACTGTCGCGCAGAACCTGAGCGCGCGGCCACAGTCGCCACGCCCATGCCGGTGGCAGCAATCGGACGCGTTGGTAACAGATCCGCTTGGTCATCCTTAAACAACACATTGTGGTGCCCGTAATGGCTCTGCGCAGTAGCGCCGACCTGGGTCCACTCCCATCCGATAAACGCTGCAATATCTGGATTCATAGGATCCCCAGCCATACGGTTGCAATGGCGTACCGACTCTATGCCATCACGCCATTGGCTGGGGGTAAAGCTCTCAGCATGATCGGTCAAAAAGTAAAAATCTAACTGCGAGATAAAGCGCGCATAATCGCAGGCGTAGGCCGGTGGATAAGCGCCGCTGGCGCCGTGCATCATCGGCAGGCTGTACATAAAAGCATCCGCCGAATTAGTGGTGTGAACATGGGTATCGCCAAACAGTATTTGCTTGTCTGCGCGCATTGCATCGACCGAACGTTGGCGCACCACCGCTAATGGCAATCTATCCCCACTCACGTCGCGAGCGTCCAAGGGCGTCGCCTCCCAGGCTTGCGTAGGATCGGGAAAATAACCGGGTAACAACCGGTATGCGATATCCGGTGCGCCACCCATAAAGAACACCAAACTGGCGGTCACCAGCGCGCCGATAACGAGTATAGTTCGTTGCAACACCTTAACTCCCCCTATGTTTGTTCTATTTTTATTTTATTAGCGCCCGATATTCCAGCCCAGTGTAAATTAGGCTGCGGTAAATCCATAGCTCCGAACGACGAACCAATAGACTCCCAGGCCACAGAGTAGCGCCGAACAGACGTCGGCGCTACTCTGTGGCCTGGGCAAATGTTTGGCCAGGCGCTTACCGATAACCCACAGCGCTACAATCACCGCTAGTTGCGCCAACTCTACCCCTAGATTAAAACCCAGTAATGCCGACCATAAACGATCCGCTGGCACCCCTATATCGATCAACCCGGAGGCAAAGCCAAATCCGTGTACCAAGCCAAATGCGACACAAAGTAGCGGCCGCAATCGCGCTGCGGTTCGAGGGTCATCGACTAGCGGTAGATAACTGCGGGTAAAAATCAGTAACCCGACGAGACTTAACAGCGATACTCTTGGCGGATAAAATTGCCCAATCGACAGCACTATCATCGCCCCGAGAACGACCGTAATGACGAGGCCGACGCCGCGCGTATCACCAGTCCTCGCGGCCACATTTTCGGCGCATAACAGCGCAATACTAAAGCCGATCAAGGCTTCGATCGCGGCTCCATCGGGGACGATCCAACCCAATACGGCGAGGCTCAGCGTGACACTGTGCCCGAGGGTAAACCCGGAAACCATCCATAGGATCGCTGCTCGAGTCGGCAGCAGCAGCAGTAAGGCAAACAGAAAAACAAGGTGATCAATACCGCCAAAAATATGCTCGATACCCAATCGCGTATAGCGCATTAACGCCTGCGGTACGGATCCCATCCAACCGTCGGCATTCAACTCAAGCGCCTGCTGTTGTCGCTGCTCGGTAAACAAATACTCCAGGGGAACCTGCCCCTGCCTGCGCACCTGCGCATAATGAACGTGGCTCGACAAGCGCTCAAAAAAACTGCCGATCACTAAGGTAGGCGGCGCTGCCTGAAGATCGTATGGGCACTGAAACACCGCGGAAATACGCAGATAAGCCGGCTTGCTCGGCACAGACTGGAACTTTTCGTCCGCCGCCAATGGGCAAATTATGCCATCTTGTTTTACTTTAATATACTTGCCTAAATGATTGATTAATTTGAATTCCAATGACGTAACCTCGGACTCTTTAAGCCGAGTCACCTCGCGCGCAGGAATGGTATACAGCATCTGCAGATGCCGATCATCGATGGTCCAGGAAGAAAATGATTGGCTGCGGTTGTGTGCCTCCGC
>CALGJN010000114.1:0-1401 GCA_937920185.1 uncultured Cellvibrionales bacterium
TGAGCGGCCTGAACCGAGCCCGATATGGTCGCCTCTGGAGCCAATAAAGACACCGCCAAGGGCAGCGTTAGCGCAACGAAAAAAGCGACAATCTTAGTGTTTGGTATGCTCATCGACTCGCCCCTATTTCGCCATCTGGAAAGTAAATTTGTAGAGCACGCCGGGCACCTCTTGAGGCACGCCGTCGATCACCCTTGGATTGTACTTAAGCTTGTTTGCCGCCTTGAGTGCCGCGCGACCAAAGCCCCAACCCTCGGGGTCCTCCTCCACCATCACTGGGTCTCGAACACCCCCGGTGGTAGTAATAATGACCTCGACCACCGCATAACCTTCTTTCCCTCGAGTCTGGGCGCGCCTTGGATACTGCGGTTGGGGCACGTAGACGGGAATAAAATCGGTGTCGCGAGCAAAGCTGCCGGTCGACACGGCGATCTTGCTGGCGACTGGCGCCGCGGCCATGCTGACCATATTCTCGGGTGCCTCGAACTCGATCTGATCGTCTGGAATTTCTGGCGGCGGCTCTGGCTCATCGGGTTTTTCAACCTCGGCGACTTTGACGTTGGTGGTCATTTGCCGTTCGACGTGCAAGAAGTCAGCAATCTTGATGGGCTCCTTGGTGTCCATCTCCCGGCTACCTGAATCAATCAACTTAAACATCAACACGATCAACGCAAACGTCACCATCGCGCCGAGCACTGCAGAGGATCCCACTCTTAATATTGCCATAGTCTAAACTCAGTCGTTCTCTGTAGAGATCGCAACCGGTGATATACCGATATCGCGCGCGATGTCGGCAACCTTGGCGATCGACTCTATATTCGATTCGTTATCGGCTTGGATAACCATGCCGCCCTTGGGGTTATCATTGAAAAGCCGCGTCAGGTTGAGTTTTAGCCCAGTCGCTTCAACGCGCTTTTTATCGATCCAAAATTCATTGGTCCCGGTGACAGCGACGAGAATGCCGACTTTCTTGTAGGCATCGGCCTTGTTCGCGTCGACTTTGTTGACCTCGACACCCGGCAATTTAATGAAGGATGCGGTGACGATAAAAAATATCAACATGATAAAAACCACGTCCAGCATTGGCGTGAGGTCGATTGCTTGACCCTGCTGCTGCGAGCTACTCGTTCTATTGCGCATAATTATCTCTCTCGATAGACCTGCAACACAAGTCGATCATTAATGATCCATGGTTAGATGATCTTCCAGCAGATTCTTCTCGCGTTCGGCGTTTCGCTCTACATAAGTCAGACCAAATACTCCGGAGAGCGCCGCGACCATCCCAGACATCGTCGGCACGGTCGCCTTGGAGACGCCTCCGGCCATGGCCTTGGCATCACCACCACCGGTGAAGGCCATGACGTCAAACACCACAATCATACCTGTGACGGTGCCGAGCAG
>CALGJN010000115.1:0-5381 GCA_937920185.1 uncultured Cellvibrionales bacterium
GCGCGATAATACGCCAGCCGTCGGGATATCTTTTTCCGCTACTAGAGGGACATCGACGAGAATTTCATCGGCCAATGAAACTTGCAGGCGCCCCAGTTCTTGGCCTGCGCTAATCGGTGCCTCCAACTGTTCGTCGACGATAATTTTGGCCGCCAAGAGCTTTCCAGAACGACGCGGAAACGTCAGTACTATATCTTCGGCAACCGTGAGATCTAAGAAATCCTCTTGACCATACCAAAGCTTGGCATTTTCTTTGAGAATATCGCCGGCGGAATAAACCTTTTTGGTGTCGAAGTGGCGAAAGCCATAGGAGAGCAGTTTTTGCGACTGCCGCGCTCTAGCCTCAACGCTTTTAGCACCCATTAGCACTGAAATCAGTCGCATATCACGACGTTTTGCCGAGGCAACTAGGCAGTACCCAGCAGCTTTTGTATAGCCGGTTTTTAAACCATCGACACTGCTGTCGCGCCACAGTAGTCGATTTCTGTTGGGTTGATTGATGTTGTTGTGTTGAAAGTATTTCTCTGAGTAAATGGCATAGTAGGTCGAACTGCCGTGAATAATCGCCTTTGCCAGCAATGCGAGGTCGCGTGCCGTCGATACCATGCCCTCGGCGGGCAGTCCCGTGGCGTTGTAAAATTGGCTATTTGACATGCCGATTGCGTCGGCATGCTGATTCATTAGATCGCTAAAGGCGTCTTCGCTGCCACTCAGGTGCTCGGCCAGCGCGATCGCCGCATCGTTGCCCGACTGTATGATCACACCGCGCATTAGATCAATGATGGGCACTTGGCTTCGCGGGATTAAAAAGGTCGTTGAGCCGTCGGTTTTAGCGCCACCCTTTTCCCACGCATTGTCGCTGACGGTAACGTTGTCGAACTCCCCGAGACTGCCTTGTTCAATCTGCTGCGTGACAATGTAGGTGGTCATCATCTTGGCTAGGCTGGCCGGCGGCAACGGCAGATCGGCATTGTTTTCAGCCAGCACAGTGCCAGTTTCTGCGTCGATTAAGATCCAGGATTTTGCCGCCAGTTCTGGGGGTTTGGGAAGTGCTTCCAGACCGATCGCCGCGGGCGTTTGAACCAGGGGTAGTGCGCAAGCAAGCGCGATAAATAGCCAATTTTTTGCCATACGGTTCTCAGTTAGTCGGGCGAGTAATAAACAATCCGCCATCTTATCACTCCCGATTTTATTGGCATACCCCAAGCGGCCATGGACGCTTGGCTGCAAGCGATTTTTTTGGCTACCGGTCAAGGCCAGAGTATGAAAGGTGCGATATTCTGTTGATGGCGAATTTTTTTCTGGAGCATTTTTAGACGTGTGCTATTTTTTATCGGACCAATTTTCACTTTAAATAGCTCGCGGTGCTGGACGATCTCGATTGGCAGAGAGGTCATTGCGCTGATGGCCTGCCGTAACCGATCCGCTGAAGGGCGTTGGGCAAAGGCACCAATTTGCAGAAATACACCCCCGCTTGGCAAGTGGTCTATGGAGCTTTCTTCGGCGGCTCGCACCTCGGGTATTGCCAGTCGATCAGCGACGATGGGTGATACATTGGGCATTGGCATTGGCCCTGGCACCTCTGCTCGGGGACTCGTCGGGGTGATGACCTCGATCTCGACCTCGGCGGTGCCGTGATCCGCAAAGCCGAGCTTGAGTGCTGCGACATAAGACAGGTCAATAATACGCGAGGCATGAAACGGGCCGCGGTCGTTGATGCGGACAACGATGACACGCTGATTCGACAGGTTGGTGATACGTGCGTAGGCCGGTATTGGCAGGGTGCGGTGCGCGGCGGTCATGCTGTACATATCATAGACCTCGCCATTGGCGGTTTTGCGACCGTGGAATTTTCTGCCGTACCAAGAGGCTGTGCCAACCCGCTTGTAGCCTTCGGCGGTTGGCAGGAGGTGGTAGGTCTCGCCCAGCACGGTGTAGGGATTGCTATTGCCGGCGCGGGTGACGGGCTCTATCTTGGGTACCGCATTGGGGATCAGGCGGGTGTCGACGAATTCGCCGGCGCCGTCCTTGACGTCTATCTCATCGTTCACTCGGGGTGCTTGAGTACAACCGTGGATCAGCAGTGCGCCGATCAGCAGCGGGTATCCCCTAGCAAGGATTCTCTGGGCCACAGTACTGGCTCCGTATCAGTTCGCTTAATTGATAGACCGCCATGGCATATTTCACCCTCGGATTGTAGCGGCTTATAACATAAAAATTGTTCAACCCCAGCCAGTATTCGTCGCCGCTGCCGCCGTCCAGTAGCAGCGGCAATGCACGGCGACTATCGTCGGCAGGTTCGAGCGGTATCAGACCTCGGCGGCGCAATTCGTCCAGCGTTAGCGTAGGACGGCCGAGCTTATTGACGGTGAAGTGCGTGTTGACCGTCAAGCGTTGACCAACGAATATCTGATTGGCGTTTTGCAGCTTGTTTTGGCGTTGTAGCTCGGCCATTGTGACGCCGTACTTGCTGGCGATGGCGAACAGCGTATCGCCGGTGGCTACTTGGTGAGATGTCTGGGGACTGCCGTTGTCGCTGGTATCCAGCGGTGTCTCCTCGACTGCACGCAGGGCAACGGCCTGGCCCGGTTGCCAACCGTGCTCGGCAAAGTAGTTGGCGACGCTGCCGATGGCATCGATTGGATTGTTCCAAATGTCGGCAAATTTATCGCCGTCAAAGTCGACCGCATAATTACGGTAACTGCTTGGCATAAACTGTCCCCAACCCATGGCGCCGGCGTAGGATCCTTTGAGGGTGAGAGGATTCTGTTGCTGGTCGCGCGCGAGCAAGAGCAAGTTCTCCAGTTCTGCGGTGAAGAACAGGCGACGAGATTCGCGCTGTTCGATCTCGGTGTAGTAATCAAAGGCAAGGGTGCTGAGCGCATCTATCACGCGGTAGGAGCCAACATTGCGACCGTAATTAGTTTCCACCCCGATAATGCTGACTATGATCGCCGGGTCGACGCCAAATTCGCGTTCTGCGCGTTCCAAATTGGCGCGATTGGCGCTCCAAAACTCGACGCCGCGGGCGATGCGCAGGTCGGAGATAAAGTGTTTTTTGTATTGGTGCCAAGGTTTAACTTTTTCAGCTGGGCGCTGCATGGCTGCAATGATTGAATCGACGCGTACCGCGTCTTGCAACCAACGCTCGACATCTGCGCTTTCGAATTGATGCCGTTCGACCATAGTTTGTGTAAATTTCACCGCATCGGGGTGTTCAGAGTAGTCTGCCCAGGCGGCGCAACTGGTGGCACAGACAACCAGCAATAGATTGCGAATTGTTTTTTTCAATGTTTGCTCCTAACGTTTTTTTGAGTCACCAGCAACTGACATAAGAATACCAAATCCGACGAATAAGGTCATCAGCGCAGTGCCGCCGTAACTAATTAATGGCAGGGGCGCGCCGACCACCGGCAGTATGCCTGAGACCATACTGAGATTGACGAAAATAAAGATAAACAGCGTAAAGGCGATACTGCCGGCGATCAGGCGTCCAAACATCGATGTTGCATTCAGGCCGATAAAAAGGCAGCGCCCAATCAACAGTAAGTACAGTCCACACAGAGCAAGCACCCCAACCAGGCCAAATTCTTCTGCCAGCACAGCGATAATAAAATCGGTGTGACTCTCAGGCAAAAAGTTCAATTGCGACTGCGTACCCTTGGTCCAACCCTTGCCTGACCAACCACCAGATCCTATAGCGGTGGTCGATTGAATAATATTCCAACCGGCTCCCAGTTTATCCTGTTGCGGATTTAGCAGCGTTAACACGCGCTGCTTTTGGTAGTCGCGCATAACAAAAAACCATAGGCTCGGCAGTGCCGCCAAGGCGAGTACAAAGGCGCTGATTAGGTAGCTACGTTTTAATCCAGCCAAAAACAGTACAAAAAAACCGGATGCGGAAATCAATATGGCGGTGCCGAGATCGGGTTGTTGAATGACCAGAAAAACCGGTAAAAAAATCAGTAGTACCGCCAGCACAACGTGTTTAAAGGTTGGTGGGATGGCATTCTTTGCGATGTATGACGCGATCATTAGCGGCACGCAAATTTTCATAAATTCGGATGGCTGTAAGCGCGTAAAGCCAAGATTTAGCCAGCGCTGGGCGCCATTGATTTCGACCCCAACAAACAACACGGCGGCGAGTGAAGCGATACCGGCAGTGTAGAGTAAAAACGCCCAGCGTTCCCATACCCGCGGCGGAAACTGCGCGACGAGCCCCATGACCACGAACCCCGCTAAAATAAATACCAATTGGCGCTTTACATACAGCGTACTCTGCCCACCGGCGCTGTAGATCACCAACAGGCTGATTGCGCAGAGGGTCATCAGAATACCGGTTAGCATATAGTCTAGATTCAGTGCCTGACGAATCTTGATGCTACCGCCGGGGGTCTGCAATTGCCGGACAAAATCATTTTTATGCATAGTCGGCTACCGCTGTCCCAACTGCTGGTCGGGTTGGTTTTTCATGTATTCATCGATCACTAATCGCGCCACCGGTGCTGCTGTCGAGCTGCCGTGTTCGCCATTTTCGACGATCAACCCAATTGCGATCTGCGGATCTTCGACCGGCGCAAAGGCGATAAATAGCGCGTGATCCCATTGCCTTTGATTTATTTTGTCACGATCATATTCGTCATCGGCGCTGATACTGATTACCTGTGCGGTACCGGTCTTGCCAGCCATATTATAGCCGATATCCTTGCGGATGCGGTTGGCTGTGCCGCGCGGCGAGTGCACTACGTCGCGCATCGCACGGTGCATATAGTCCCAGTGTTCGGAGTCGATGTCGATCACGGCGGACTGCTCTGTGGGCGGCTTTTCCACGCCGTTGCGGGCCTTGACCAGGCGCGGTTCTAAAACCTTTCCGCGGGATGCCAGTCGAGCCGACATCACCGCCAATTGGAGCGGCGTGGCGAGCATAAAACCTTGACCGATACTGGCATTGATAGTGTCGCCATTAAACCATGGCTGGCCACGCGCCTGCCTTTTCCATTCTTTCGACGGCATGATACCGGACTGCTCTCCGGGGATATCCAGTCCGGTGATGCGGCCGAGTCCAAACTGTTGGCTATAATCTGCCAGTACGTCGATCCCGGTGTCGACGCTCATGGTATAAAAATACACATCGCAGGATTCTATAATCGCCTCGGCGAGGTCTACGCCCTTACCGTGTCCACCACGTTTTGAGTTGTGGTCGCGCCATGGACGTTCAACACCGTCCAGATAAAAGTAGCCGGGGTCGTCAATCGTGTGCTCTGCGCTGACATCCTCGTTCTGAAGACCAATCAGACCAAATATCGGTTTGATGGTTGAGCCCGGCGGGTACTGGCCCCGAATGGCTCGGTTGAACAGTGGTCGATCCATCGATTGCACCA